>USHH01000001.1 GCA_900554345.1 uncultured Bacteroidales bacterium
GGCGAGATGCTCCGCGCTGTGGCGCGGCAGCCGGAGCCTGCGGTGCTGATATATTTCTCCGACCATGGAGTTAACGTCTACGACATCGACGGCATACACGGGAGGGGAGAGCGCTTCGTGGAGGTGCCGGCTTTGATATATGCCAACGCGCCCTATCGTGTAGCGAATCCCGACATTGTCTCGGCCCTCGACAGTGCTCTGACGCTGCCGCTCACCACGGCCGATATCGCGCATCCGCTCATGACCCTGACAGGCACGACCTATTCCGGCTATGACCCGACCCGGGATTTCCTCTCGCCAAAGTACGTGAAACGACACCGCTATGTCGACCTCAGGCCATGGACTTTCGGGAAATAGCAAAACGGGCCCGCGGCCGGGTGGGTCGCGGGCGATTGGCTTGTAAGCTGGCTGTTTGGTTGTAAGTAGTGGTCATTTGCGCTTCTTGAAGAAGCCGGAGCTGCGTTGCTTGCGGTAGGCCATGCGCTCTTCCTGCGGCATGCATGCCTCTTCATTCATGCGCTCCTCCTCGTAGTCCATCAGGACTTTGCTGTAGCTTCGGAACATCTTGCGGGTGCCCTCCTCGTCGGAGCTGAACGACATTTTGTTGTCGATGTGCATCTTGCGCGACATCGACTCCACGTCGATGTTGGCGCCGATGAAATTGAAGGTCCATCCCATTTCCTTGAGGCTGTCGATGAGCCTTACCACCTTCTCCATGGTGTAGTGGGTGGAGGAATTCTCCATGCCGTCGGTGATGATGGTGACGATGCCGGTGGCGTCCTCGTGTGTTGCTGCCACGGCCTTGAGCTCGGCGAGCGTGGAGCCTACCGCGTCGAAGAGGGGAGTGCAGCCGCCGGGCTCATAGTCGTTATGGGTGATGTGGCGGGCGTCGGCCACCGGGATGTTCTTGCAGAGATAGCGGGAGGGGGTGCCTCCCGACTGGAAAGCATAGATCGATATGAGCACGTGCTGTGTGTCGCGGTTTCTGGTCTGGAGCTGCTTTGCCACATTGATTGTCTCGTTGCAGCCGGAGATGGTGGAGTTGACGCAGCTGCACATGGAGCCGGACTCGTCGAGGATGATGAGGTTGAATACGGTGGTCTTGGTCGCTGACATAGTAGTGGGTTTTAGAGTCGGGCCATTGCTGGCGTCCGAGGTTAGACATCGCGTTTGCGTTATTTTGACGCAAAGTTATCATAATAACGCGTTATATGCAAATTTTGTTGCGTCAAAATGACGCAAAATTTCAAGATAATTTGCATTAGGCTGAATGTCAGCGAAATAAAATCCGGTAAATTTCTATATACACCCATAACGGTGATGATTGTCAGCAATATTTGCAGATTGCAGTGTACTAATAGTGTACTTTGGTGGAAGATGGTAGCAAGCAAGAGCAAATGGATTTGAAAAAACAATAGTTCAATTGAATCAATTCGCAGATTTTTAGGATTGCATACCGTTAATCTCACGAATAATAGCTAACTTTGCAATCTAAGCATTGTATGCGAAATGGCCAAGATTATCACGACGACATAACGGCGAAAGCCGTAAAACAATAACATTGGAAGCTCCAACGTAGTCGCTTAAAGGCTTTGGCCGGCCCCGCATAACTACGCTGGAGCTTTTTATATTATATGGAGCTGACCTCAGCGCAACAAAAGTATTTTGCCTACTGGCTTACAAGGAGTCTGCCGTCCGACAGTCTCGGTAAGCTTACGGCATCACTTCAGGATGCGCAGGTCGATTTGACCCCACACCAAATCGACGCGGCTCTTTTTGCTTTCAAGTCCCCATTCTCTAAAGGTGCAATCCTCGCCGACGAGGTAGGACTTGGCAAAACCATAGAAGCAGGCATAATCCTCTCGCAATTCCGGGCTGAACATCGCCGCCACCTGCTTATTATTGCTCTGGCTAACCTCCGCAAGCAGTGGGCGGATGAACTTCAGGAGAAGTTCATCCTGCCGTCCCGAATACTTGAATCGAAAACATTCCAATTCTTGAAAATATGATTGAACGAATTAACATATCCAATTATAAATCAATTCGCAATGCCGAAATTGATTTAAAGAGAATCAATATTCTAATCGGCCCGAATGGAGCCGGTAAAAGTAATTTTATCTCGTTCTTTGAGCTTACTCGCCATATGCTGGAGCAGAGATTGAATAGCTATTTACTTGCACATGGGGGAATTGATTCCATGCTATATAGAGGCAGAAAAGTTTCCGACAATATATCGGCTCTTATTGACTTTGAGAACTGCAATGCCTTTGTTTTTAAACTCAAACCGACACAAGGTCCCAAGGCGTATATCGAGTATACCAAAGATTTCTTCAATAACCGAAATCTTACAGACAAGAAATATGAGGAATCCTGGAATCGTCATACATGGGATGTCAATGTTGAGGAGTCAGCAATTCTGACCAAACCTCAATGGCGAGCAGGATATATTCGTAGTTTTTTAAAAAGCTTCACAGTCTACCATTTTCATGATACCAGCCTTTCTTCGCCAATGAGACAACCATCGAGAATAGGAGACAATGAATATCTCCGACACGATGGTTCCAATCTCGCAGCATATCTATTCAAGCTAAAGAATACCGATATCAAGTCCTTCAACTTGATTGAAGGAACAATCCGCTCGATTGCTCCATATTTTAAAGAATTCAAACTAATCCCCAATAAAATAATGGAGGGTTTTATAGGATTAGAATGGGAGGAACGAGATACTGATGCGTATATGGATGCTACAAATTTTTCTGATGGCACCTTGCGATTTATTGCATTGGCGACTCTTTTGTTACAGCCCGACTCACCAAAGACAATAATAATTGATGAACCGGAATTAGGTTTGCACCCCGCTGCAATCATAAAACTCGGAGCATTAATCAAACGAGCAGCCAGCAAAACACAGATTATTGTTGCTACCCAATCGATTGAACTGATCAATAATTTTTCTATCAACGATTTATTAGTTGTTGGTAGAGATGAGAGTCAGTCTACGTTCCACCGTCTTAATGAAGAAGATTTCTCTGAGTGGAGAGATGCTTATTCAGTGGGGGAGCTATGGGAAAAGAACATAATTGGAGGACGGCCGTAATGAAAAGACTGTTTATTGTTGTCGAGGGACAGACAGAAGAAGCTTTTGTCAAAGAATTGATAACACCTTACTTTATGCAGAATGGAATCTATGATATCCGGCCGGTTCTCATACAGACAAGCAAAGGTCATAAAGGAGGTTTTGTCAATTATGAGCATCTGAAAAATGATTTATTAAGGCTCCTTAAATCACAAGGACAAGATGTGATTGTCACTACATTTGTGGATTTCTTTAGATGCCCTGAGCTCCCGAATCAGAATGATATTGATACGTTGCCGTCTCACATACAAAAAGTAGAGGCGATGGAGAAAAGCATATCTGACGACATAAATGATTGGCGGTTCATTCCATATATCCAATTACATGAATTTGAAGCGCTGCTGTTCTCCTCTGCAAATGGATTCGAAATGTATTTTGAAGCTCAAATCTCAAAAGAGATTCAAGGAATAATCGACTCGTTTAATAATCCGGAAGAGATTAATAGTTCACCGGAAACTGCGCCATCAAAAAGATTGATTCGAATCATACCCTACTATGACAAGGTGATATACGGTAACATTGTGGCATTAGAGATTGGATTGCCTGCGATTCTCTCCAAATGTCCCAGATTTAGAAGATGGATTGATTCTCTCATTCACAGATGTCTTGAATAATGGACTCACAGGTTAATTACATACGTCAAAGGCTCTCACTCCGAAAACCGCTTGCGAAAGCGCTTGAACTGACGGGAAGAATAACGGATAAACTCTCGATGAAGAAGCCACAGACTGACCTGGATATGCTCGAAATGTTTATTACTGCCGAGCTTGCAAAGGTAAAGTCTATCGTGCCTACTGTCAAAGGTTTTGACCGAGACTTCCCCTCTCTTGCTTTTCCCATCGCCACCGGCATCGGAAAAACTCGACTGATGGGCGCAATCATCGCATATCTCTATCTCAAAAAGGGTATCAAGCACTTCTTCGTTTTCGCACCTAACCGTATATATCATGGCGCTTACAAAGGTAAGGTACTTCCAACAATCAAAACTCAAATAAATGTCATTCTGGAATTATATTGGTGAGTTTTTCTTGTTTCGCTGGCTGTTTGGCAAGTTCAGGAAGTCCGCGACAGAGCATGATGCGCACACTGAGAGATTAGGAACTGCAATTGACAGAGACAGTGATGGCGATTATAATAGCAGCGGTCGTCATAGCTCTCATAATGATTGGAATTCAGGGAGCTATTCCCAATCATACGATGAATTCCAGGATGAACAGGACGACTATGACATGATGGATGACGATTTTTAGTAATTTTGGCTGAAATATGGAAATGACTATTGGACGAGGACCTTATCCTTGGATGCGTGCGCCGTGGTGTGGAGCGCGGTCGTTTGCCGGAGACAACGATTCGAGAGCCGATTCGCGACATCCTGAACAAGTGGAAACTGCTCTCAAACGGCAGACCGACTAACGGAGCGGCGCTTCTATTCTCCCGTCAGATTGGTGAATATCCGCAGTTCCGGCTTAGGATGGCCCGGTTCTTGGGTACGGATAAGAATGAGTTTATCGACAACCAACGTGCAGAGGGCAACTTCTTCGACCTGCTTGACGCAGGTATGGCTTTCTTCTTCAAGCACCTCAATCTCAGCGGAAAGATTACAAACCACAGCCTTCAGCGCGAGGAACGGCTTGAAGTGCCGTATCACGCTTTGCGCGAAGCTTTGATCAACAGTCTGTGCCATCGTCAATGGGAGAAGCATAATCTGACAGGAAGTATCGCAATCTACGATGACCGCATAGAGATTGCCAACCCCGGCATATTCCCTCCTCAAATCTCACCTGAATCCATCAAGGAGCCGCATGAGTCATATCCCTACAACCTAAAGATTGCTGAAGCTCTGTATAAGTCAACTTATCTGGAAAGCTGGGGTTCCGGAGCAAAACGTATAATGGACGCCTGCCGCGAACAAGGCGTTGAGGAACCAACATGGCGTTGGGACGGAGGCTTTGTAATCGTCACCTTCAAACGACCCGGCAATGCCTCCCATGAACAAGACGCGGATACCCAACCAGTTCCAAACCAGTACTCTACCAGTTCTATACCAGTACCCCACCAGTTCTCTACCAGTTCTCTACCAGTTAAGACGTTGATAGAGAAAGCCAGTGATGATTTTATGACAGTATGGCAACTTGCCGAACTATGTGGATTAAGGGATATAAGATATTTCAGAAAGAATTATCTTAACCCGGCATTGGAGGAAGATGCCATTGAGCGACTTTATCCCGAACAGCCCAAACATCCCAAGCAAAAATACCGCTTGACCGACGCTGCTAAAGAATGGAAAAATAAGAAAATCCCAAAGAAACAAAAGAACTCCCCGAAAAAATAGTTGAAGTCCATCCGACCGAAAACCGCCGTAATCCGACCGTTTTTATCGCATCCGACCGAAATTTCGGTCGGATGTGCGTTGATTAGCCGTAATCCGACCGTTATTATTTTGCGCAAAGATAATCCGAGGTATGAAATCCGGTAATTTTCAGTCGAAATTGAAGAGATCCTTGATGGAGGCATCATCGTCGGAGCCGGATGTCTCCTTGCGGTCTTTGTTGAAGCGGAAGAAGCGCAGCCTGCGGCTTCTTGTCTTTGCGGGCCGGGACTCGAGCTCGTCGGCATTCACTGACGGCTTTTCAATGCGGGATTTGCTGTATACGAGGGCCGGAGCGGGCATCGCGCTTGAGCGGCAGACATCGGCATCGGCCGGGCATGGCCCGGGGATGCTCTCCTCGACATCGCTGATCACTCCGGTCTGCATCAGCTTGCGGTGGAAGTTGCGTCGGTCGAAGGTGTTGCCGGAGATCACCTCATACACCCGGCGCAGCTCGTCGACGGTGAATATCTCGTCGAGCAGCCGGAATGCCACGGGGCGCGTCTTCAGTAGCTCCTTGAGGCGCTGACGCGCCATGTCTACGATCTGGAGATGGTCGAAGGCCAGAGGAGGAAGCATGTCGGCGTCAAACCACATCGCATTGGAGGCGTCATCGCCTCCTATCACTGCATGGTCGGAGGGACGCACCAGCGCTATGTAGGCCACCGTCATCACGCGTCCGCGCGGATCGCGCCCGGGGTCGCTGAAGACGTGGAATTGCTCGAGATATACGTCGCTGACGTTTGTCTCCTCCTTTAGTTCGCGGCGGGCGCACTGGTCGATGGTCTCATTGATCCGCATGAAGCCTCCGGGGAGCGCCCAGCATCCCTTGTAAGGCTCGAGTCCGCGCTCCACGAGCAGGATCTGGAGGCGGTCGCCGTCGAAGCCGAATATCACGTTGTCGGCGGTAACTGCCGGCCTCGGATATTCATATATGTAGGTGCCTTTGGCGTCGTCGCCGACTGTAGTATTTGAA
Source organism: uncultured Bacteroidales bacterium (assembly GCA_900554345.1). Lineage (GTDB taxonomy): Bacteria > Bacteroidota > Bacteroidia > Bacteroidales > Muribaculaceae > Lepagella. The sequence continues at coordinate 6,481 of USHH01000001.1, forward strand.
GTAGATGCCATTTATGCGTAATTTTAACGCAAAATTAATCCATTCCCTTCGATTTCCCAAATTCCGAAGCAGCATCAGCCCTCTCTTATTTATAGATAATGATGAAATATTTGGATTTGTTCTTGTTTTCTGCTAATTTTGTGTAAAAATAGAAATAAGACTGAATGGGCTATATCGATTTCTATAAGCAATGGCGAGAGGTGGGTTGTTTTTCAATCCATCAGGTTCTTGCATGGTATCCCGATTTTAACCTGCACAATATCAGCAATTGGATTAAGAAAGGATATATTATGAAGCTGCGAAACGGTTGGTATGCGTTTCATGAATGCCTGTCGCTCCCTGACTTCCAGCAGTATATTGCCAACAGGATATACCGGCCATCATATATAAGCCTTCACACAGCATTGTCGCATTACGGCATGATTCCGGAGGAAGTGATGAAAACAACGTCAGTCACTACATTAAAAACCGCTGAGTTTAAGAATGCATTTGGTGTGTATGCCTATCAGATGGTGAAACGGGAACTAATGTTCGGATATCAGCCAAAGCCCATGGCCGATGGCCGATCTATTCTTTTCGCCACGCCAGAGAAAGCATTGCTTGATCTTCTTTATCTTTATCCCTTTTATGCCACGATGGATGATATGCAGGCTCTCCGGCTTGACGAAGACTACATGGCTGATGATTTCGACAGGCAGCTGTTTTTGCAATATTGCAAACAGATAGATTCTCCGGCTCTAAGTCATCGAGCTGAAATGTTGATAAAAGCATACGATTTATGATAGATTTAAAGTACATCTCCGGTTTCTTCCCGGCTTCTCTCCGCGACAATCCTAATTATGCCAAGCACATGGTGAAGGAATATATCCAGCTCATGGTGCTCGACTACCTCTCAGCGACTCCCTATATCAAGAAACTTGCCTTTATAGGTGGCACCAATCTCCGCCTGATAAAGGGAATAGACCGCTGGTCGGAGGATCTGGATTTCGATTGTCGCGACATGACGAAAGAGCAATTTATGGAAATGACGGATGACGTTATAGGATTTCTCAGGAGAAGCAGGCTGAATGCGCAGCCAAAAGACAAGGAAAATCCCAAACTTACCGCATTCCGTAGAAACATCTATTTTCCACAGCTTCTTTTCGACCTGCAACTGACTGGACATAAAGATGAACGTTTCCTGTTGAAGATAGAAGTGCAGGACCAGGGTATACCCTATGAGCCGGTGATGGTGAACGTAAAGGGATGCGGTTTTTTCTTTCCGTTGCCTGTTCCACCCGACAGTATATTGCTGTCTATGAAATTGTCGGCACTCCTCGCAAGAGCGAAGGGACGGGATTTCTATGATGCGATGTACCTGCTTTCAATCACAGTGCCGGATTACCAATACCTGAAAATCAGAGCAGGTGTAGGCAATCTTGATGAATTGAAAAAAGCTATCGCGCAGCTTCTCTCAAAAACAGACCTTGGCATTAAGAAAAAGGATTTCGAGCATTTGCTGTTCAACAACAGCAACAGCGATAAAATACTTCGCTTTGCTGACTTCATGGATTCAATCACTTCTTGAATCCGGCTTCTCACTTGAAAATTCATAGTACACGTACAAATAATCTCTGCATTATATAGAAACATGATCGCCCGGCAGCCGGAGCTGTCGGGCGATTCGTATCTGTAGGTGTCGCAGTCGCTTACCAGGCGAAGGTGTAGACGTCTTCGGGATAGCTTACCTCCCAGAACTTCACGGGAAGGTTGTTGGTGTTGAATTCCCAGCCGTAGGTCTCGCTGTTGGTGTAGTCGGAGCCTCCCTCGGTCGATTTCTCTGTGTAGCCCATCGGCAGGTTCTTCGTGGAGCGGCCGAGCAGCCCTGCGAAGTAGGCGGCCGACATCTCGTCCATGTCTATCTGGAACATGTCGTCGAAGAGCATGATGTTGCCCTTGTTGGCTACCGCCGACTTGAAGCTGTCGTTGGTGTAGGCGAAGGTGTATTCGCGGTGGTCGCCGTCTTCCTCGTCCTGTGTCACCTTGGTGATGTCGCCGTCGGTATAGGCGATCTTGAAGTCATGGCCCCCCTCGCTGCGCTGCAGGCGCGTCAGCTGGCCGTCGGCGTTATACTCGAAGCGCCAGGTGGCGGTGCCGTCCTCCTTGTCGAGATACTCCTGGAGGGCGTAGGTCACGAAGCCGTATTCGTTGAGCTGCATGTAGATGTCGCTGCCGTCATCGCTGTGGCCGTCGTTGTAGCGGCAGCTCATCTTTACGCTGAAATCGATGGCGCGGGTGAACTTGCCGTATTCGAATGTGATCACCTCATCGCCATCGGTGATTTTTGTCACCTGGCCCTTGTCGTTGGTGGTGAAGGTGGCGCCGTCGATATTGGCGGGAAGACCCTGGGTCAGCACGTTGCCGTAGCCGGGCTCCACGGGATTCTCGGGCGTGGGTTCGTCCTTCTCTTTGTTGTCGTCGCTGCAGCCTGTGGCCACGACTGCGAGAGCCATGAAGCCGAATGAGGCGAATCTGAAAAATTTGTTCATAATGGTTTTTCTGCTTCGGGACCCTCTCTTCTGCATGTTTGGATGAAATCAGAGGATACGGGGGTCCGGGCCTTTTGACAGGCCACGTATCCTGTATTATTAATGTCGGTTCTCCCGGCTGGGAGAGGCTTTTTCAGGAAAGCGCCGGCAAAATTACAAAAAAAACGGAAATCCTGGCGTGTCGGCAAATTAAAAGAATACCAAAGGATATTGAAAAACATTAATGGCGGGTTTCATTATTGCCTTGCGTCCTGTGGGGCATGTCGTGTCGGGGATGCTTCGGGTGTGGGCGCGGCTCCTTGCTCATCCTGAAGCCGGTGGCGCGCCTCCGTGAGCCGCGCCTTTGACGGTTACGGGCATTGTCGGTCATATTGTAAAGGCGGAAACACCAAAACAATCATATAATGGCTACAGTAAAAATAAGATTCAGGGCGTCGGCCAATCCCGGCAATGCAGGGACTCTATACTATCAGCTCATCCACAATCGTGTCGTCAGGCAGATATCCACGGATTACAGGTTGTATCCCGATGAATGGGACACGGCGGGGTCAAGGATTGTCATGCCGGCGGCCTGCGACGACAGCAGGAAAAGATATCTGTCGTCGGTCCACGAGGGGTTGATGGCGGGCATGTCATGTCTGTCAGGCATAATAGGGCGGCTGGAGAGCTCGGGAAGACAGTATCATGCCGACAGGGTGGTGGAGCTTTACCGCTCATATGCCGGCGACTGCGGTTTCATATCGTTTGCCAACGGCCTCATCGGCCGTATGTCGCAGATCGGTAAAGACCGTACCGCCGCGAGATATGCGACCTCCATCAGCAGTTTCAGCCGCTTCCGCAGGGAGTGCGACGTGCCGATAGGGAGCATGGACTCGGGGCTCATGTCGGAATATGAGCAGTGGCTCAGGAACACCGGGGTATGCAAGAACACCAGTTCGTTCTATATGCGCAATCTCCGTGCCATCTACAATCGTGCGGTAGATGGCGGCCTTGCAGTGCAGCGCATGCCGTTTCGGCATGTCTACACGGGAATCGACAAGACGGTGAAGCGGGCGCTTTCGGCCAAGGCGATCAGGGAGATAAGGAATCTTGACCTCAGCCGGTGGCCACAGCTCGACTACGCACGCGATCTCTTCATGTTTTCCTTCTACACGCGGGGAATGTCGTTTATCGACATGGCCTTCCTGCGGAAGAAAGACCTTCACGGGGGCATATTGAGCTATCGCCGGAAGAAAACCAGCCAGCTGCTGTTTGTCAAATGGGAGGCGCCGATGCAGCGTATCGTCGACAAATACGATACGGGCAACAGCCAGTATCTGCTCCCCATCATCAAGGACAACGGCGCGGACAGCCGCACGCAATATGTCAGCACGGCGCATCTTGTCAACGAGAGGCTGAAGAAGATAGGCGAGCGCCTCGGTCTGGAGATTCCATTGACCAGCTATGTGGCGCGCCACTCATGGGCAAGCATAGCGAGAAGCAGCAACATACCTGTATCGATAATAAGCGAGGCGATGGGGCATGATTCCGAGAGCACGACAAGAATCTATCTGGCCTCGCTCGACACCTCGACGGTCGACGAAGCCAATTCCATTGTGATGAGTGCTGTGTGAGAAAACGGTGGCGGGGCGTACCGGCCTGTGTGGCGCCCCGTGCTTCATGAAACGGTTCAGGTGACTGTGATTCCCGTAACTCTCTCCTTAAGAGAAGTATCCGAATGCAAATTTACAAAAAAATTCGGGAACGCACCTCATTTTTAATAAAAATTTGCTGTTTTGCGGCGTCCGGACCGGGCGAGTCAGGCAGGCCTGTTATGCCGTTTATGCCGGAGTGAGTATTCAACTGACTGTTTTTCAACAGATACGGTTCCGGATACTTCTCTTAAGGAGAGAAATAGCTTTATTGACATAATAAAATCGAACGATAATGAAACAAGTCTTTGTGCTGCTTGCTGTCATAATTGCCGGTGCAGGTCTGGCTGCCAGAGCGCAGAATCTGGCGGTGAAGACCAATCTGCTCTCTGATGCGGTGCTGAGCCCTAATCTGGGCCTGGAAGCGGGGCTGGCTCCTAAATGGACGCTTGATGTCTCGGGACAGCTCAACGCCTGGACACTCTCTCACGACAGACGATGGAAGCATTGGGCGGCGCAGCCTGAAATACGATACTGGCTGTGCGACCGTTTCGGATCGCATTTCCTGGGAGCGCATATCCACGGCGGCCAGTTCAATTTCGGAGGCTTCGACGGTCTGGTCGACTTCCTCGGAACAGATGCCCGCAAACTGAAGGATTCCCGCTATCAGGGCTGGTTTGTGGGTGCCGGCGTGGCCTATGGCTACGCATGGATACTCGGCCGGCACTGGAATCTCGAGGCGGAGATCGGTTTCGGTTACTCTTTCGTGCGTTACGATGTCTTCCGTTGCGCGGGATGCGGCAAGAAGGTGGCCTCCGACAAGACGCATCATTATGTGGGGCCGACGAAGGCCGCCCTCAATCTGGTTTATGTATTCTAATTCGCGACGATAATGAAAATGACCAACTTCATGATATTGGCTGCGCTGCCCTGCATCTGCAGTGTGGCGGAAGCGTATGCGCAGCCAGCCGGGAACATCGTCCCGGGAGTCGCCGTCGACAGGCTGGCCATCGGCCGCGAGGGGAGGTGGCTCGATGTGGCGGTCGACATGGATCTGAGCGGTCTCGACGTGTCGTCCAACAGGGCCGTGGTGATCACACCCCGCCTTGTGAACGGCACCGACTCGCTCGACCTTCCCTCTGTGGGGATATACGGCCGGCGCAGGTATTATTATTATGTGCGCAACGGCATCAACGCGATATCCGGAGAGGGGGAGAGGGTCTACAGGGCATCCGACAGGCCCGACAGCGTGGCCTACGCCACCCTTGCCGAATACCGCGACTGGATGGACGGCGCCACCCTCATGCTCCATCGAAGCGACTGGGGATGCTGCAACGGACTGCTGGCCGAATACGACGGCGCCGTGGGGCGCCATCGAGAGGCTTTCTTCCCCGACCTGGTGTTTGTGCAGCCGAAGGGGGAGATCGAGAAGACCCGCTCGCTGTCGGGCTCGGCCTTCATTGACTTCCCCGTTGACCAGACGGTGATTTATCCCGACTACCGGCGCAATGCCGTCGAGCTGGGCCGCATACAGGCCACTATCGACTCTGTGCGCGAAGACCCGGACGTGACCATCACCTCCGTGTGGCTGAAGGGCTTCGCCTCTCCCGAGAGCCCCTACAGCCACAACACGGAGCTTGCCATAGGGCGTACGGCCGCCCTTAAAAGACACATCGGGCAGCTCTATCACTTTGCCGACAGCATAATCCTGACCGACTACGAGCCGGAAGACTGGGAGGGGCTGCGGCGCTATGTGGAGCAGTCGAACATCGACCACCGCGCCGAGATCCTCGCCATTATCGACAGCGGCCTCGAGCCCGATGCGAGGGAGGCGAAGATAAAGAGGACTTATCCCGTGGAGTATCGCTTCATGCTTCAGAATTTCTATCCGGCCCTGCGCCACACCGACTACCGCATCGACTACAGCATACGCCGGTTTAGCGACGCGGAGGAGATCGAGCGCATCATGGCGAAGGAGCCGCAGAAGCTCAGCCTCGACGAGTTCTATATCGTGGCCGGGAGATATGAGCCAGGCACCGACCGGTTTACGGAGATCTTCGACACCGCCGTGCGCCTGTATCCCGACGACGAGACCGCCAACCTCAATGCCGCAAACGCCGCGATCAGGCGGGATGATTTTGCGATGGCGCGCCGCTATCTCGACAGGGCCGGAGCCTCCGCCGAGGCGGCATACGCCCGCGCGGCCCTCGCCATCAGGGAAAAGGATTACGACACGGCGCGGCGCCTGCTGCGTGAGGCGCGCGACATGGGCCTCGCGAAGGCGGCCGAGACCCTCGGCGAGCTGGACGACAGGCTGAAATGACCATCAGCAATATAAAAGGAAAATATTTCAAAACAACCTAATAAAAAAACAATGAAAAGAGATTTATTAATCATGTTCCTGCTGGCATCGCTGCTCGTCATGACGGGATGCTCGCAGGAGAACATCCCCGGCGGCGACGACGGAGTCGAGGATGCGCAGACCAGCTACCTGGCCATCAATCTGCGGCCGGCCGACGAGTCGCCGACCCGCGCGGCAGACGGCTACGAGGACGGCGACCTAGTCGAGAACAATGTGAAGAACGTACGGTTCTACTTCTTTAATGCAGCAGGTGGCCCGGCCCTTGTCAACATCACTGAGACAGGCGGTTATGTCAACTACTACGACTGGACTCCCGGCACTGCAGGGAAGGATCCAACCAATCCTGACGATGCCACCGATAAGGGAGATCAGAAAGAAGACGATGATAACACTGATGACATCGAGAGCAAGCTCACGGCCACAATCGTCATCAACACCGCAAAGGGAGACAAGGTGCCGAATATGGTGGCGGCTGTGATGAATCCTGCCAATCTACCAGCTGGATCCCAGCCACTCTCAAAGTTGAAGGAATTAGTTGCCGATTATGCCCTCCCCGCATATACTGGTGATGGCACATTCGTGATGTTCAATTCCATATATAAGGGAGCCGATGGTAATGGGGCCGTGGCCATAAAAGGAGACAATCTCCAGAAGACAGCAACCTTAGCCAAGGCAAATCCGGTTACCATCTATGTGGAGCGCAGCGTGGCCAAGGTCAGGGTGACTCTCGATAATGACGTGGCTGCGGCAGGCACATCGAAGCTTGAGCTAAAGGATAAGGATGGTACCCCCATCAAGGTCGATGGCGACCAGGTTTACCTTAAGCTCGAAGGGTGGGGTCTCACCGCCGACACCAATGAGGGGAGGCTTGTGAAGAAAATCAATCCTACTTGGGATAATGTCTGGTTCACTACCTACCGTAGTTTCTGGGCCATCAATTCAATGACTGCCGTTAACCGGTATCATGACTATGGGGATATCAAAAATGCAATAGGTACAAAAACCGTTAACAGTGGCACCACTACCATTACACCGGGCGCAGCGCTATATACCAATGAGAATGCTCAGCAAAATGACTATGACCCTAATACACAGGGTAAAGCACTGCAGCGCACCAAGGTGATTCTTAAGGGAACGCTCTGCAAGGCTAATGGCGATCCATTCACTATTGTGAGACACCTCGGCGTCCATTTCGCCGACAATTATTCCGATACGGAAGCAGAAAATCTCAAGGTGCTTAAGAAGAGCATCCTCGATCAGCTGTCGGCAAGAGGATATAAGTATTATTATGACGATACGAATGCCGGCACCACAACGCGTAAGCAGATTGATGTCGAAGATCTCCAAATCACAATAGCAACTAAAGTTGAGACCGAGAACAGCAAGAACAACTGCTATGTATATGCTCAGCTTACTGACGCTGCGGCAGCAAAGACATGGTACACTGCGGAGACCGGCCCTGAGACGGCTGGCAAGGATGTAATCAACGGCAACCTGAAGAACAAGGATATCGTTGACTGGGCGCTGGTCTGGAACGGCGGCATGACATACTATTATTACGAGATCAAGCATCTTGAAAACCAGATAGGTGTGGTGCGCAACCATATATATGACACGACAGTGACCAAGATCGCCGGACTCGGCACTCCTGTCTACGATCCGACGCAGATCATCTATCCGGAGAAACCGGATCCCAACGACCACTTCATCGCGGCCCAGATCATGATTCTCTCCTGGCGTATCGTGCCAAGCAATAATGAGCTTGAATGGTAAGGACCGATATCTGAGGCGCCTGCCGGCGCTACTGATATGCTATGTGACTGATATATAAAATGTGCGGGAGGCGTATCCCGTCTCCCGCACACATTGATTAAGCTAAATAACATATACAGTACCCGCCCACCGGTACACAAGTGAGGTGAGGCGTCGGAGACCTGGACGCAAGACAGGTATCCCTCTTGATGTGAAAACACCGATGCGGAAAATCCGCACACCATATAATTAAGAAAGAGTGATCTATATTATGGATATACTGGCAATGATGAGGAGGCTGGCCGTCAGGGTCTGCGTGGCGTCGCTGTGTCTGACGGTTGCCACGGCATGCGACAGCTGGCTTTACGAAGACGAGGGCGACTGCACCGTGACCTACCGCCTCAGGTTCCGCTACGACATGAACCTGAAGTGGGCCGACGCCTTCGCCAACGAGGTCTCGTCGGTGCATCTTTACGCCTTCTCCCCCTCCGGGGTGCTGGTGTGGCATTGCGATGAGGTGGTGGATCCGGCCACGGCCGACGGCTATTCGATGGCGCTCGACCTTCCGGCCGGCGACTACCGGCTGCTGGCATGGTGCGGCCTGCGCAACGACGGCGCCCGGGAGGAATCCTTCTCCGTGCCTGAGGTCCGCGTGGGAGAAACCACCATCGAGGAGCTGCAGTGTGCCCTCAGCCGCACACGCGACGATGAGGGCGCCCACAGCGGCACGCAGCTCTACCGCCTCTTCCATGGCCTCCTCGACGTCTCCCTCCCAGCCGACGAGGACGGCGGCAGCTACGATTATACGATGTATCTCACCAAAGACACCAACCATGTCAGGGTCATCCTCCAGCATCTCTCGGGCAAGGACGTCGACGTCGACCGGTTTGATTTCCGCATTGAAGACGACAACGGCCTCATGGCCCACCACAACGGACTGCTCCCCGACGAGAACATCACCTATCATCCCTGGAAGACGCAGAGCGGCGAGGCCGGAGTCGACACGGGAGACTCCCGGGCCACTGTAGCCGTGAAGGGAGCCGTGGCCGACCTCACCGTGGGCCGCATGGTCGACTCACACCGCAGAAGGATGTATCTCACCATCTCGCGAAAGGAAGGGGGCACGGTGGCGCGCGTCCCGGTGATCGACTATGCGCTGCTGGCAAAGGATTACTATGAGGAGGAATACGGCCACCGGATGAGCGACCAGGAGTTTCTCGACCGCGAGGACGACTATGTGATGACGTTTTTCCTCGACGACAGCGGCGAGTGGATAAGCAGCTTTATACTGATCCACTCATGGCGAGTGGTGACGAGTGAGAATGAGATTGAATAACACGGGAGCGTGATCCGACAGATGAAATCAAGCATTATCCATATCATGACTCAATGTCTCGCGGCCCTGGCCCTGTCGGTCATGGCGTCGTGCGGCAGTCAGGAAGAATCCTTGCCCGAAGTCGGAAATGGCTATATCGCTGTCTTTACCCTCGATATGAGAGACGAGGCGCCCCGGGAATCGACACGGGCGACCTCCGCCGAGGGGGAATATGAATCGGGTAGCGGTCTGGAGAATTTCATAGACTTCTCTCCGAAAAACTTCCGCTGTTTCCTTTTCGGCGCGGACAACACCTTCATCGACACGCTGGAAGCTGTCAGCGTCCAGAGTCTTGAAGATGAATACATCCTTCGCCTGCGGCTGAAGGAAACGGAGGAGGTGAAAAACGCACTGACCGAAGGTTGCCGTTTCGTGTTTATGGTCAATTGGGACACAGACGCCGAGCCCGCTGCCGGGACGACTATAGAGCAGCTCTGCGCGTCTGCCTCCGCGGAGTTCGGGTTCTCGCAGCATAAGACCGTACTGTCGCCCACCAACCTCATCCCGATGTACGGGGTGAAGGAATTTGAGAACGGTGTGCCGGATTTCAAGGACGGGAAGGAGATTTCAGATCTCGGTGTCGTCCGTATTCTCCGCGCCTTGGCCAAGATTGATGTGAATGTCAGGTTCATTGACTTCGCGGAGACTCCTGAAGTGACTTCCGTGTCGCTTACCCATTCCAACAGCAAGGGCTATAAGGCTCCGGCAAACGTCACGAAGGAGGAACAGTATGTCACCGGCTCATGGCTCACGGACTATACGCCCGTGCATATACCGGGTGACGCGACCGATATGGCGTTAGAGTTGACAAAAGACGAAAGCACAGGGCACTACATTGCGTATGTGCCGGAATACAGGAATGTAGATGACGAGAAAAAGCCTCTTGACAGCCGCTCGCGCATCAAGATATCCTTCAAGGCTGACGGGATTGATTTCGATGGCTATGTCGATTTCTGTCATACCGACCCCTCTCCCACAGGGGTGTCGCCAGGGCAGCATTTCGACATCGCCCGAAACAACTGGTATAAATTCGATGTCTCTGTAAAATGCCGGAATTTGTATTGGAAAGTTGATGTCGTTCCCTACACATCGGTAGTACTCAATCCCGATTTCGGACTTGAAATCACAAACTGACCACAGAATATGAAAACAGCATATCTATATAGCCTCTTGATTGCCGCACTCCTCCTTCCATTGTCTTCGTGCATGGATGAGGTTCTATATGTCGACAACGGCAATATTCCTGAAGGCGAGGTTGAAATCCAAGCCTCGCTGAGTTTTCCGTCTTTCTTCCCGGCTCTTGAGCGCACCCGCGCTGTCGGTGGTTCTCCTGGCACAGCCATCAGTGACATAAATAGCCTCTACATATTGATCTACGAAGAGACAGGGGAAGAGGCTGAAAACGAAGACGGCACAAAAACAAAAGTATGGAAACTCGAGGAGGGGGGAAGAATACTGCTAAATGCCACGGACCATTCTCTCGAAGTGGAAAATCCCGGCTCTGACAGGACGGATAAGGACAGTCAGGAGGAAACCGAGACGGCACACGCGTCTTTCAAGCTCAGGCATAAGACCGGAACATATAAGATATACGCGGTGGCCAATGTCGATCTTTCGCCGGCGGCAGTCCCCGATAAGGACATAGACACGCCGGAAAAGCTGAAAGCCTTTAATTTGAAATGGCATGCCGGCGCCGAGAATGTCGTGAAAAACAACGGCATGTTCGGCTATTTCACCAATGACGTAAACGCTCCCGTCATATCCACCGAGACCGTGAATATCAGTCCTAATAAGCAGATGCACGCATCGATACGCCGGGCCGCATCGAAAGTGACCATAGCCTACGACGGCTCACGGCTTGCCGACGGGGTGGAAGTCTACATCTTAGCTGCTTCAATAAGGGATATACCGGTGAAGTGTCCGCTCGGCACGGATAACGAACCGGATTCGGAAAATCTGCTTATCCCGCAGGGAGGTTCCATCCTGTATTATAAGAATGATGTCAATGCCCCGAACCCGAGCGAGCTTACACTTGACCAATATGAAGCCTGTGTGACAAAGCAACAGCCGACATTCGGCTCAGACCATTCGGTGGGCGCCGATGCGCTGTTCTTCTATGAGAACATGCAGGGAACGGGTAAATCAAAGGCACAGACCGCTCCGGGCCCGGGAAATGACAACGGCAATAATGGCAACACCATAGGATTCCCGGATCCTGACAAGGACACGCCGGGTAGCGGATGGAAAGATGAAAAGCCTTTCGGCACATACATCGAGGTTGATGCGTATTATCGCTCCACAAATGAAAACAAGCCGGGAAGCGGAATAGTGAAATACCGATTCATGCTCGGCAAAGACACCGATAAGGACTATAACGCCGAGCGTAACTATCATTACAAGCTGACCCTGAATTTCAAAGGATACGCCAATGATTACGACTGGCATATAGACTACGTTCAGGAACAGGCGTTTAATGTCTCCCAACCCAAGGTCTACAACTATATGGGCAAAGTCTTCGTGCCGGATTATTTCTGGCCGAACGGAATGCACAATTTCGTACCTGAAAATCCCATCACGGTGACAAGCTACGTCGGTAATGTGAATGATCCGACAATCAGCTTTAAACCTGTAAAAGTGGAACTGGAATATGACGACAGCGATTCTCCGTGGCTCAATTATGCAGAACAGCCGGGTCTGGTTCCCTATCAGAAAAACTTTGTCTTCACGGTAAAGCCGGAGGCGCTCGCTGTAGATAATAAATATGTCAAGCGCTTTAACATCAATAGTCTGTTAAGCGCGACGACATCGAAAGGCTCAGAGGAGAATCCCATTAATCTCTCAGACCTTGAACGAAGACCAATCAATTCGTATGCGCGTATCACGTGTACTGCCAACTGCTATATGGTGGATGCCCCGGGATGGTATATCCTCCCACTGGTATACGGCAATGCCATTCACAACGGAACCGAGATGGAATCTTCCTACAGACCGCAGCCGGGTGCTACAGAGGAAGATATATTGCCCGTGTTCAGGAATTACAGTAATAATCCTATCTCCAGCGCATATATTGAAAAGGATTTGAACATAACGGAGGCGTTTCCGTTCCTTGTGTGGCAGGATGTCAATGGACTTGTTGACTACAGTTGCTGGGACACGCCAAATACAAAGATAATATATGTGCCGAATGCTTTTTATGATAAGGATGGCAATAAGACGATAGGCGGGGTGAAATTCCATGTTGCCAAGGGTGAGCAGGGTAACTCCGTGATAGGAGTGGGAGGAGAAAGTCCGACTGGTAAAACACTTCAAAGCCTCCCTGATGCTTACTGGAGCTGGCATATATGGGTGACATGTCTTGACAAACAGCTTGATGATGAAGATAAGACAATCGAAGTGCAGGGCCATGAGTCCCATCGGCATTTCGACTTTATGCCTGTAAATCTTGGCTGGTGCTCGGATCCGGATGAAGATATTTACTATTACAAGGAGCGCCGATGCACTGTGAAGTTTACTTTCACAGACAATGACGGAAATACAAAAACCGAAACAAGGGTGATTGTAAAGAAATCGCATATCGCCCTTACACGCGGATACAATCCGTATTACCAATGGGGTCGGAAAGACCCTTTCGCTCCGGCGTTGGCGCCGATGGACGCGGAGGGAGCCTGCAGCAACAAGAAGATCTGGATATCCCTTGACTGGGATAACAATGCACAGAATCCTAATCCGATGACTACGTTTACTGATTATGCCGGCAACACTCACGAGGGAAAATTAACTGACCGTGTTCATACTCGTGACGCCCTTCACTATCGGATTAAATATCCATATGCATGGCATAATCCCCCTCGACAGCCTGGACCGTCGGGTGGCCCATATGATTTTGTCAGCATCAATAAGACGTATGTGAATCTTTGGGAAGGCCGTCCGGGCGTGGATCCGGATGCGCCGATTTTAAAGACTGTTTACGACCCGAGTCCGGTAGGCTATCAGGTGCCCCACATCAATGCATTTTCAGGCTTCACCACTACCGGTCTGGATTCAAGCGCCGAGTCTGAATGGTATGACGTCAGACCTGCAAATATTCTGCACTACATTCCAGGGGCGTTCGGAGGTGGACAGTATGTCTATCAGTCATATGAGTTTTACACCACTCCCGACAAGATTCAATCGATAATCTTCCCCATAAACGGCTACCGTGACTGGGACGGAAATGGCACGGTGTACCAATATGGGCTAATCGGATATGCCTGGGCCGCCGGTAACCTGACACAAGGTGACAGACAGTTTTTCAATTTCGAGTTTGCACACGACGATAAGAATACGATAGGCAATGACCGGTCGTATATACGTCCGCGCAACATGTTCTACTCCTGCGATGGCTTTCCGGTGCGTCCGGTGCGTAACGGCAATCATGGAACAAACTAAATTGACGGGAAGGCAATCTTCATAATGGCTTTGAAACACACCCGACCAAACCGGGCAAGGGGTTGCCGCCCGGAGACCGAGGCGATGTATGGGGAGGCTCTGGCGCTCTATGCCGGGAGCGACCTTACCAAGGTCGAGATATGCCGGCGGTGCGGCGTATCCCTCGGTGGCTTCTCCCGGTATATACGCACCTATCACCGTGACCTGATGCTGCGTCGCGGCGCCCTGGAGCGCGGCTCGCGGGAGGCCCGGGGTGAAGCTCTGGGGCAGCGTACGGGGCAGCGTCGTGACACACGCGCCAGATACCGCGAGGCCGTCGAGGCATGCGACAGCATGGAGTATATCGCCTGCAACGTGTCGGAGATCGCCCGCGAGTTCGGGCTCGACGGCAGCGGCCTCGGCCGGCAGCTGCGCACTCATTATCCGGGAGTGATAGAGCGGCGCGAGGAGGCGAGGGAGCGTCTGGGGCTCGGCGACGGGCTCCCCCGGGGGATGCGTCCCCGGTGCAGGGAGCGATATGCCGAAGCTGTGGAGCTGCTGCGTTCCGACCGTTACATCACGGTGCAGGAGGCTGCCGCCCGTTGCGACGTCTCCTATACCGGTCTGGAGCAGCATCTGCTTTTATATCACAGGGAGCTGGTCGACAACCGTATCGAGATACGCCGTCAGGCGGTCAGGCGCCAGCGGAGGGGAGAGATCACCGGACGCGGCACACCCCATGCCGCGTCGCCGGAGATAACCGGGAAATACGCGGAGGCCCTGCGCCTTTACCGCACCACCCCTCTCTCCGCCAGAAAGATCGCCGGGATCGCCGGCGTGTCGGTAAAGGGGTTTTATGAATATCTCCAGAAGTGGCACCGCGATCTGGTGTGCGAGCGTAAGGGTGTGGCTTACGAGGAAGGAAGGCCGGTCGACTGGTCGTCGGTGAGAAGATACAGTCCGGCGGCCGCGGCCAAGTATGCGGAGGCCATTGCAAGGCTGAGAGAGGGAGGGCTCACAGTGGCAAAGGCGGCGGAGGAATTCGGGCTCAACGCCGACAGCTTCCGGCAATACCTGAAAGAGCATGAGCCGGCGCTGCACGCAGGGCTCGGTATGAGGAAATCCGACGAGGGGAAGATGATGTCGGCTGCCAGTATGGAGAAATACGGGGAAGCCGTGCGGCTTTACGAGACGACTCCGGAATCACTGAAGTCTATCGCCCGACGCCTCGGTCTCAACGACTGCTCGCTGGGGCAGTTCATCCGGCGTCAGTTTCCGCAACTTCACGAGCGGCGCAGGAAGCAGCCCGGGCGCAGGGGGAAGGCGGAGTGAGGCTCCTGTGGACGCCCGGGCGGTCAACGGGGTTCCCTCACGAATGTGAGGGGATTGTCGGGCCAGGGATGCTTCGGGTAGCGCCGGCGCAGCTCCTTGCGCACCTCGAAATAGGTGTCGCGCCAGAATCCGGCCATATCCTGCGTGAGCTGCACGGGCTTGAACCCCGGCGACAGCAGCTCCATGAGCACGGGGCGCGCGCCGCCGTCGAGGCGCGGCGTGTCGGTGAGGCCGAAGCAGTCCTGCAGTCGGGCGCGCACCACGGGCGCCTCCGCCCCGCGACGGTAGTCGACCCGGGCGTTGCGGCCGCAGGGCAGCTTGATGTGGGTGGGCGCGATGCGGTCAAGGGCCTTTTGCTGGTCATAGTCAAGAAGCCCGGATATCACGTCACACATGTCGATTTTGCGCAGCTCCGCCACTCCGGAGGCTTTGCCGATGTAGAGCGGCAGCCATTCGGCTGCCCTCTCGAGCAGTGTCGCGGTGTCGACGGGAGGGAGCTTCAGCTCCGGGTGCCATTCGGCCACCGTGGCGACGCGCAGCTGCATGCGCTCCACATCATCGCTGAAATCGAACATGGTGAGGCCGTATCTGGGAGCTGCCCGGCAGATGGCACGGCATACTGCCTCGCGCATATCTTCCTCAGGCTGACGCGTGTCGACCACGAGGACCCCCACGCGCAGCTCGCCGCGCACCACGGCGCGCCCTGCGCGGCTGTCCCATACGGCAACGTCGCTCCACGCCCCTCGTGAGGCCACGTCGGCCTCCGCGAGGGGAGCCGCGAGAAATATGCGCGAGCCCATGGTGGCCACGGCCAGAAACCGCTCGCCGGCGAGGGCGTCGTCCCTGTGGAGCGTGGTGTAGTCGCCCCCTGCGAGGCGCAGGCGGCCGTCGGGGGCGCGCATGGCGATGCGTTCGGGATAAGCCATGGCGATGAGACGCCCGGCGGAATATGGGTCGAGGCCTCCGTCATCGGCCTTGCAGCCGGTGAGGCGCCGGTATTGCGCGGCTATGTCCAGGATGCGTTTCCAGCGTCCGGGCGCCCGTCGGAGGCGGTATTGGCGCAGCAGGGTGAGGCGTGTGGTGATGTCGGCGTCGCTGTCGTCGCCGAGCGGGTCTTTCTCCTCAAGCAGGGCGGCGATGTCGCAGCCGAGCGACGCAAGGCGCGGGTCGGCCGTCGCGGTGAGCATGCGGGCGATGCGCGGATGGCACGGGAGGCGGGAGAGGTCACGGCCCACGGCTGTGATGCGCCCGGCGTCGTCAATGGCGTCGAGAGCCCGAAGCAGGGCGCGCCCCGACGCCACATGGCCTGCGGGAGGAGGAGATATCCACGGGAGGCGCAGGGGATCCGGCTCTCCCCAGGCGGCGGTCTCAAGCACCATGGGCGCCAGGTCGGCCGTCATGATCTCCGGCTCCCGGCTCTCCTTCATGCGATGCCCGGCGGCGCGGCTCCAGAGACGGTAGCATATGCCGGGCGCCGTGCGCCCCGCGCGCCCCGCGCGCTGCGTCGCCATGTCGAGCGACACGGCCACTGTGGCCAGGCGGCTCAGACCGTTTCCCGGGTCGAACACAGGAGTGCGGCAGAGGCCGGAGTCGACCACCACGGTGATCCCCTCGATGGTGAGCGACGTCTCGGCTATCGGGGTGGCGAGCACCACGCGGCGCGTGCCGGCGGCGGGCGGCGACATCACGCGCCGCTGCCCTTCCGGCGGCAGCATGCAGCAGCTCCGTAGCGCCGAGGGTGCCTTCAAGGAGCTCCGCGCAGCGGGCTATCTCCCCCTGGCCGGGAAGGAACGCGAGAATGTCGCCCTCATGCCGGCTATGGGCGCGGCTCACCGCACGCGCCACTTCCGCGGCACAGTCGCGGGGGTCGAAGTCCTCGCCATACACTATCTCCACTTCATACATGCGCCCCGGAGCGTGTATGTGGGGAGCGTCGAGCCTGGCGCAAAGCGCCGTGGCGTCGATCGTGGCCGACATCACGACGATCCGGAGGTCAGGGCGCACCACGTCCTGCGCCTCGCGAGTGAGCGCGAGAGCCACATCGGAGGCAAGGCTGCGCTCGTGATATTCATCGAAAATCACGGCGCCTACCCCTTCGAGCGTAGGGTCGTCGACGAGCATGCGCTCGAGAATGCCTTCGGTGACCACCAGAATCCTGGTGGCGTCGGAGACCCGGCTCTCGAACCGCACACGGTAGCCGACGGTGAGCCCTACAGGCTCGCCGAGCATCGAGGCCATGCGTTCGGCCACCTGCCGGGCCGCAAGACGCCGGGGCTCGAGCATGATGACGCTCCCCCCGGGGAGCGCCTCGAGAATAGAGAGCGGCAGCAGCGTGGACTTGCCGGCACCCGGGGGAGCCGTGACCACAAGACGCGTCACCTTCTCCAGCGAGGCGTTGACCTCGCCGGCTATCGCTGCCACCGGCAGCTGGCTGTAGGAGTCGGTGATTTTCATTTGCAGCGTAAAATTACTATCTTTCCGCCACAACGGCAAGTTTTCCCTCATGAATAAGGGCGATTGATGGCAATGTATAAATATTATTTTGTAACTTTGGAGCTCTGGAGCGGTAACCGCTCCGCCGGAATATTGTTCTATCATAAATAACGTATCGATATGGAATACACACCAGACTTCATCACCCGGCTCAACCCCGGCGAGATATTCGTATTCGGAAGCAACCTGGCCGGCATGCACGGCGGGGGAGCGGCACGTGTCGCTCTCGACCGCTTCGGCGCCGTGCCCGGCCAGGGTGTCGGCCTTCAGGGGCAGTCGTATGCCATACCCACGATGCAGGGCGGCGTCGACACCATCAGGCCGTATGTCGACGAGTTCATAGAGTTCGCCAGATCGCATCCGGAGCTGAAATTCTACGTGACGCGCATAGGCTGCGGCATCGCGGGCTTCGACGACAGCGAGATCGCCCCGCTCTTCGCCGATGCCCGTGGATTGAAAAACGTAGTCCTTCCGAAAACATTTGCAATCGGATAAGTGGCTGATATCCAGCCAACAGCCCGTAGCGTGCCTGAAACGTTGCAACCCCCGGCGCCCCCGGGGACGCGATTCCGTCTGAAATATTACAGAATTTAGACAGAGGGATGTATATTCACTAATTTTGTATCAAATAAAAACAACTCCAAACAATTAAAGACAATATGGCTATCAATCTTCAGAAAGGACAGCGCATCGAGATCGGACTCGAGAAAGTGGGAGTCGGTCTCGGCTGGGACCCCAACACGAGCACGGGGTTTGACTTCGACCTCGACGCCTCGGCTTTTATGCTGGGCGAGAACAAGAAGCTTCCCCTCGACGAGTTCTTCGTCTTCTACAACAACCCCGTCTCTCCCGACAAGGCCGTGGAGTCGAGCGGCGACGACCGCACCGGCGGCAACAGCGACGGCGGCGACGACGAGACCATCACCGTCGACCTCCCGAAGGTGGATCCCCGCATCCAGGAGATCGTCTTCACGGTGACCATCCACGAGGCCGGGGAGCGCAGGCAGAACTTTGGCCAGGTCCACAACTCCTACATCCGCATCTACAACGCCCTCACCAACGAGGAGATTGCCAAGTATGACCTCGACGAGGACTTCTCGATCGAGACGGCGGTGGAGTTCGGACGCCTCTACAGGCGCGGCGGCCAGTGGAAATTCGAGGCCATGGGCTACGGCTACAAGGGCGGCCTCCAGTTTTTTGTAGACAAATACGTAGGTTGACCATGGCTATACGACTTGAAAAAGGGCAGCGCATCAACCTTGAGAAGAGCAACGGCTCGAAGCTCACCGAGTTCTGCGTGGGCTGCAACTGGGGCGCGATAGTCTCCGGCGGCTTCCTCGGATTCGGCAAATCGGTGCACGACGTAGACCTCGACCTCTCATGCGTGATGCTCGACGCCGACGGCAAGCTTGTCGACCATATATATTCGCCGCTCTACCGCCGCGAGTTTCTCGGCCGGTACGGCATGCCTCCCGGCAAGGTGGACTCCAGCGACTACGCGCTCCACCACAGCGGCGACGACCGCAAGGGCGACCAGGCCGGCGATGACGGCCTCGACAACGAGATCATCACGGTAGACCTCAACCGGGTCAGCCCGAACGTCGACCGGATCTTCTTCTTCCTCAACAACTGCGGCAAGGAGGATTTCTCGCAGATCCCCTACGCCTCGATACGCATGTATGAGGGCACTCCGCAGAGGGTGAAGGAGGTGTTCGCGTCATACGATGTAGCGGCCGAGCCCCGGTTTCGCGGCATGACCGCGCTGGTAATGGGCAAGCTCTACCGCCGCAACGGCGAGTGGCGCTTCTCGGCAATCGGCGACGCCTATCCCGACCCCAACCTCTGCGAGACGATAAAACGAATAGTAACCAATTACGCGAAATAACAATGAGAAGACTACCCGTATATCTTCTGCTCGACTGCTCCGGCTCCATGTTCGGCGAGCCGATAGAGGCAGTGAAGAACGGTGTGCAGGTGCTGGTCTCCACCCTGCGCCAGGACCCCTACGCCCTCGAGACCGCCTACCTCAGCATCATCACCTTCGACAGCAACGCCCGGCAGGTGACCCCGCTCACGGAGCTCTCCGCCTTCCAGCAGCCGTCTATCCAGGCCAACGGCTGCACGGCCCTCGGCGAGGCGCTGGCCCTTCTGGCCCAGAAGGCCGACCAGGAGGTGACCAAGACCACTCCCGAGAAGAAGGGCGACTGGAAGCCGCTCGTCTTCATCATGACCGACGGCGAGCCCACCGACGACCTCAACAAGGGCCTGGCGGAGTTCAGGAAGCGCAAGTGGGGCATGGTGGTGGCCTGCGCGGCCGGCGCCGGCGCCAACACCGACACACTGAAGAAGATCACCGAGTGCGTGGTCTCGCTCGACACCGCCGACAGCGCCACCATCAAGGCGTTCTTCAAATGGGTGTCGGCCTCCGTCAGCTCCGGCAGCATGAAGGTGGAGGAGACAGGCACGGAAGCCAACTCCCTCAGCGAGCTTCCGCCGCCACCCCCTGAGGTGAACATCGTGGTGTGACGTATATGGATAAGCAATGAGACGTCTACCCGTATATCTTCTCATCGACACCTCCGGCTCCATGCGCGGCGAGCCGATCGAATCGGTCAAGGTGGGGCTCGAGGCCATGGTCTCGAGCCTCCGCCAGGACCCTTTCGCCCTGGAGTCGGTGTGTATCAGCATCATCACCTTCGACCGCGAGGTGAGGCAGATCCTTCCCCTCACGCCGCTTGACGAGCTCCAGCTCCCCGAGATCACGACGCCGGAGAGCGGCCCGACTCACACGGGGCAGGCCCTGAAGCTCCTCTGCGAGAAGGTCGATGCCGAGGTACGCCGGAGCACTCCCGAGCAGAAGGGCGACTGGATGCCGCTGCTCTTCCTCATGACCGACGGAAAGCCCTCCGACAGCCAGCTCTACATGGAGATGGTGCCGGAGGTGAAGAAGCGCCGCTTCGCCGCCGTGGTGGCATGCGCGGCGGGAATGAGCGCGAAGACGGAGCCGCTCAAGGAACTCACCGACGAGGTCTACGCCCTCGACACCATCGACAGCGCGGGGTTCAGGAAGTTTTTCAAATGGGTGTCCGACTCCATCGGAGTGGGCAACCGCAGCATCGGCGCCACCGAAGACCTCGTGCTCCCGCCGCCTCCGGCCGAGGTGAATGTCATTATCTAATCAGTGATTAAAGATTAAAGATAAAAGATTAATGCTCATGGGGGAAACCCTTGACAACCGTCTCATTTAATCTTTAATCTTCAATCATCAATCTTTATTACCGTGAACTGTAAACTTGTAGGTCAATTTGTCCAGTATCTGGAAGTGACGCTGATGCCCGGCGAGGATTTCTATGCCGAGCGCGGGTCGCTGATATATCTCGAGGCCGGCATCGAGAAGGAGTCGAGTCTCAACGGCTCCGGTCTGGGACGCATACTCGGCGCAACCCTCTCCGGAGAGTCGATCTTCATCCTGCGTCTCTTCAACGTCAGCAATGTGCCGCGCAAGGCGGTGGTGGGAAGCCGCTACGGCATGCTCCCCGTGAAGATCAACGGAGAGACCATGATATGCCACCGCGGCGTGTATGTGGGCTCCAACAACCGCGTCAACGTCACCACCAAGCTCTCGATCTCCGGCCTCACCGGCGGCATGGGGCTCCTGCTCCAGAAAATCCAGGGGAGCTCCACCGTCTTCCTCGACACTAAGGGCACTCCCATCACCATCAATCTCAGCCAGGGCGAGACCATCGAGGTGGATGAAGACCATATCATCGCGCTGCTCAACATCGCCGACTGGCAGATGCAGTCAAACTGGTCGCTCGGAAATCTGATCGGCGGCGAGGGCCTGAGCATGATGAGGATCACAGGCCCGGGCACCGTCTATCTCTCGCCCAGCAAGTTCCTCCCCGCGGCAGCTCAATAATAACTTCGGGATATGGACAGAAGAGACAGACTGGCCTCACGCCACAGCAACACCGTAGCCGGACTCAACGAGACGGCGAGAATGCTCCGGAGGGCGATGCTCTCCGCCGGAATGCCCCGCTCCGAGCAGGAAGCCTTTCTCGACTGGGCGGTAGGCTCACTGTGGAACACATTCAAACAGCAACGTATGAACCAGCGAACAGCGATAGAAGACGAGATACGCGGCCTCGGGCTGCGCTTCCCCAACGGGACGGTGAAGAAAGACTATTCCGTGCATTTCGAGCTTCCTGTCGGCAGGATCTCCGATGTGGAGATCGACGGCGCGGAGGAGCTCGGCCTTCTCCTCGCCGTGGGCGACGACGGGAAATGCTCCCTCAGCGGAAGGCCCCGGAAGGCCGGCGACTTCACCCTGACACTGCGCTACACGACTGTGGAGGGGGAGCCCGCCTCGGAGCTTCCGATTCCCGTGGCGTTCAATCCGGATCCGAGAGACCTCTGGAAGAACATACCCACCGACCCTGAAATCCCTTACTACAAGCCCGACAGCGAGACCCGCTACCTGAAGGTGGAGGCCCGTGACGGGGGGGTGAGGAAGGATATCGTGGCGGCGAGCCAGCGCGGCAGAAGCCACGCCCAGGAGGGGAAGGCACGCGACGACCATTTCAGCCTATACCATTGCGACGCCTCCGACTGGTATATCATCGCGGTGGCCGACGGAGCCGGGAGCGCCCGCTATTCCCGCAAGGGCTCCGAGGCGGCATGCCGGGCGGCGGTAGACCACTGCAAGGCCCTTCTGCTCGACAATCCCGCTTTCGAGAGCGCCATCAGGGAGTATCAGGCCGACCGGGACAGCCGGGAGAAGCGCACGGCCCTCACGCGCCACGTGATAGATATAGTCTACAATGGAGCGATGAAGGCCCACGAGGCCGTCAAGAAGGTGGCGGAGGCCAACGAGGGGGCGAAGCTCAAGGACTTCGCCACCACGCTGATGTTCGCCGTCTGCAAGAAATACGACTTCGGATGGTTTGTGGCCTCCTTCTGGGTGGGCGACGGCGCCGTGTGCCTCTACGACGAGCGGAGCAAGACCGTAAAGCTTCTCGGCACGCCCGACGAGGGGGAGTTCTCAGGGCAGACGCGCTTCCTGACGATGCCTGAGATCTTCAGGGACCCCGAGGCCGTGGCCAAAAGGCTCCGTATGGCCATCGTGCCTGACTTCACGGCGCTTTTCCTGATGACCGACGGCGTGTCTGACCCCATGTTCGAGACCGACCGCAACCTCAACGACTACACGAAGTGGGAGGAGTTTTACGCCCGCCTCAGGGGTGGATTCCCCGACGACGGGATAGGGGGCGTGGATCTATCCGACGACAACGAGGAGGCGAAGGACCAGCTGCTCCGCTGGCTCGATTTCTGGAGCCCCGGCAATCACGACGACCGCACTATAGCAATACTCTATTAAGCTTATGGCAAAGACAATCAGACTCACAGCCACCGACGGCTCGACAGTGGAGTTTGTCGACGAGGTAATCGGCAGCGGCGCGATGAAGGACGTCTATTTCAGCCCCGACAAAAGCTATGTGGTGGGTTTCTTCCGCACTCCGCAGGACGCCAACGCCAAAGACCGCCTTCAGAACATCGTGGGGAAATACCGCGAGAAGATCTTCGGCCAGGTGGGTGGCGACTACTGGGAAAACCTCTTCTGCTGGCCCACTAAGCTCGTGGAATGGAACGGACGCCTCGGCATCGTCTCCCCGGCCTATCAGAAGCACTTCTTCTTCCAGAACGGCAAATTCAAGGGACAGGAAAAACAAGGCAAATGGTTCGCCTCTGCGAAACTCAGGAATAAGTTTATAGAAGCCGACCAGAAGGGGACATGGCTCACACACTATCACATGTGTCTGCAGATAGCCCGCGCCGTGCGCAGGCTTCACGCCGCGGGACTGGCCCATTCCGACCTCTCCTACAAGAATGTGCTCGTCGACCCGATAAGCGGACGTGCCGCCGTGATCGACTGCGACGGGCTCGTGGTGCCCGGCAAGTATCCGCCCGACGTGGTGGGAACTCCCGATTTCATCGCTCCCGAGGTGCTCCAGACGCGCTCCCTCAAACTCGGCGACCCGGCAAAGAAGCTGCCGAGCATCCTCACCGACCGTCATGCCCTCGCCGTGCTCATCTACATGTATCTTCTCAACCGCCATCCGCTTCGCGGCGGCAAGGTCAACGACCTCGACACGGCGCGTGACGAGGAGCTGTCGATGGGGGAGAAGGCCCTCTTCATAGAGCATCCTGCCGACACGAGCAACCGTCCCAAGATCGAGAATATGGCTCCTTCCGAGCTCCCGCAGGGGGATGTCGCCAAGCGTCCCTACACCATCTGCGGCCCGTATCTCAAGGAGCTGTTCGACCGCGCCTTCATCGACGGACTCCACGACCCGGTGAAGCGCCCCACGGCCGACGAATGGGAGAACGCCCTGGTCAAGACCACCGACCTGATGCAGCCCTGCCGGAATCCCGACTGCGAGGCCCACTGGTTTGTCTTCGACAACTCCACAAAGCCACGCTGCCCCTTCTGCGGAACGGTGTATCACGGACAGCTGCCGGTATTGAACCTCTATTACTCTCCGGCAAAAGGGAAGTTCCTTCCAGAGAACTACCGGCTGATGGTCTACGACAAGCAGTCGCTCTATATGTGGCACGTCAACCGTTTCGTCACTCCCAATGAGCGCACGAAGCCAGAAGACAGAAAGCCCGTGGGCGACTTCCATTTCCACAACGGCCGTTGGATTCTCATCAACCGGCGTCTTCCCGACATGTGGGACGTCACGGAGCAGCCCAGACGCCAGATCAAGCCCGGCGAATACGTGGAGCTGACGGAGGGACGAAAGATACTTCTCTCCGGCGAGGACGGCGGACGTCTGATAGTGGTGCAACTCGTCAACAACTGAATACCGAAAGACAATGCACAAGGCTCATAAAGTAGCGATAGCGCGTATCTTCACCGACCTCATCAAGGCCGACCGCATCGTAGACACAGGCGAGATGGAATGCTGGCGCCGGATCTGCGGCAAATACGCCATCGACCGCGACATCCGCATCGAGGCAGCCGAGGTGTCGCTGGCCGACGCTTTGAACACGATATGCGGCTCGGGCGTCAGGGGACTGAAGGAAGACCTCCTCGGCGACTGCCGCGCCATGACGGTGAGCGACGGCTTCTGCGCCCATTCCGAGGCCCTTCTGATGATAGCCCTCTCGGCTCTCCTTGACTCCGCGAGCCCGTTCCGCGGCGAGGTCTTCTCCATACCTAAGACCAATTTCAACATCGACCTCGCCACGGCCCTTTATATAGAGAGCGACTTCGATCCTCAGACTAACGGGGCCATATGCGGCAGCTACCGCTCCATCTTCAAGGAGCTGCAGCTCGCCGGCTTCCATTTCGTGTATATCCCGAAGATCATCGACCATTACCGCAATACCGACCCCTCGCTCTTCAAGGATATCCTCTCCTTCCTGGCTCCGGCCATGAGCGCCGGAGGCATCGACAACACCTATGCCTCGCTGATGAGGATGACCACCGGCGTCTTCTGCAAGGACCTGCTCTGCAACAAATGCGGCATCACCGGGCTGCGCGACGCCATGCCCTCGCTCCTCATAAAGATCGGCAACAGCTTCGTGGGGGAGACCGTCTACGCCAATTACCTCAGGATCGATGTCGACGAAGACATCACGGCCACCGTACAGACCTTCGTCGACCGGTTTTCCGACATGCTCAGCAGCGACGTCTTCATAGTCAGCGCCTCGGAAGAGCGCGACAACCAGTTTCACTTCCACGGCTTCTACAAGCAGCTGCTCGACATCTTCCTCGTGCGCCGCAACATCAGGAGCGCCGTCCTCGTCAATCCCCGGAGGGAGGAGATCCTCTTTCCCGACATCGACTCCAGGGCGATGGGGCTCCACCGCCGCGAGAGGGCGCTCTACGCCCTGCTCCTCTGCTGCGGCAGCGACGGCATCAACTTCAGCGCCCCTGAGAAGGCCGACGCGTTCGGCCGCTACACGCGGCGCATGAAGAGGATTCAGGAGCGCTACCGCGTAATCTACGAGATGTTCGGGGGCGCCGGCGACTCCGCTCCCGACCTCGCGGTGCCCGAGATCAGGCGTCCGATCTTCAGCTGCCTCAGGCGCTCGCTGAAGAATCTACAGGGCCTCTACAACGCCGAGGACTATAATATAACGAAACGCGGCAACGGCTCTTTCTCCGTCAACGTGGAGCCGGAGCTGGTGTGGGTGTCGCAGCCCGACAGCGGGAACCCCGTGCCGCTCCGCGAGTCGGAGATGTATCGGCGCTGGGCTTCCATATAAGATAAGTCGCGACATTGCAGACGATATGAATTAAACCAATAAAGCAAAACATATGTATAACAACAACAACAGTGTCAACATCACCCCTAAGATCATAAAGGGAGCCCTCTGGGGCGTCGCCGCCATCGTCCTGCTGGTGGTGGCCATGGCCTTCATACGCCCATGGTACAACGTATGGAGCCAGGAGATGGAGGGGAAGGCCGAGTTTGCCAAGGCCGAGCAGAACCGCAAGATCAAGATCGAGGAGGCGAAGGCCAATCTCGAGGCCGAGAAGCTCAACGCCCAGGCCGAGATCGAGAGGGCCAAGGGAGCGGCCGAGGCAATCCGTATCGAGAACGGCAGCATAACCCCTACCTATATCCAGTATCTATGGGTGCGCCAGCAGTCTGACCTCAGCGACAAGACAGTGATCTACGTGCCTACGGAGACCAACCTGCCGCTTCTCGAGTCGACACGCGCCCTTAAGATTCCACAGGAATAATAACTATATTAACAGAAAGATATGTCAGAGAAAAATCACTACACCGGGCTGACCGACGCGGAAGTGTCGGAAAGCCGCCGGAAGTATGGCGTCAATATCCTGACGCCACCGGAGAAGGACCCGCTGTGGAAGCGGTTTCTTGAGAAATTCGGCGACCCGCTGATCATCATCCTCATGATCGCGGGCGTCCTCTCCATCGGCATCTCATGCTATGAATACTGGGGC
Organism: uncultured Bacteroidales bacterium; assembly: GCA_900554345.1. Taxonomy (GTDB): domain Bacteria; phylum Bacteroidota; class Bacteroidia; order Bacteroidales; family Muribaculaceae; genus Lepagella. The sequence continues at coordinate 33,341 of USHH01000001.1, forward strand.
CTCGGCGAGGGCGCCGGTGTCTTTTTCGAGCCGATAGGCATCTTCATCGCCATACTGCTCGCCACCGGGCTCGCCTTCATCTTCGAGCTGAAGGCCGACAAGGAGTTCGCCCTGCTCAACCAGGTCAACGACGACGAGCCTGTACAGGTGGTGCGCAACGGCAACGCCATGCAGGTGCCGAGAAAAGACGTGGTGGTGGGCGATATCGTGATCCTCAACACCGGCGAGGAAGTGCCGGCCGACGGCGAGCTGCTCGAGGCCGTGATGCTAAACATCGACGAGTCGACGCTCACCGGCGAGCCCATCTGCCACAAGACCACCGACCCCGCGCAGTTTGACAAGGACGCCACCTTCCCCAGCAACCACGCCATGCGCGGCACCAAGGTGATGGAGGGCCACGGCGTGATGCGCGTGCTCGCCGTGGGTGACAAGACAGAGAACGGCAAGGTGTTCGAGGCCGCGCAGATCGACGACAGCGTCAAGACTCCGCTCAACGAGCAGCTCGACGGCCTCGGCGACCTCATCACCAAGATATCCTACGGCTTCGCGGCAGCCATCATAGTGGGTCGCGTAGTGATGTATTTCATCAATACTCCGGAGTTCGAGTGGGTCCACTTCATGGCCTATTTCCTCCAGACGCTGATGGTGGCCGTCACCCTCGTGGTCGTGGCTGTGCCTGAGGGTCTCCCGATGGCAGTAACGCTCTCGCTCGCATACTCCATGCGCCGGATGCTCAAGACCAACAATCTCGTGCGCAAGATGCACGCCTGCGAGACGATGGGCGCCACTACGGTGATATGCACCGACAAGACCGGCACTCTGACACAGAACCAGATGCAGGTGGCGGAGACGAAGTTCTTCGGCAATCCTCCGGAGGATGTCCTCGTGGAGGGCATCGCCGTCAACTCCACGGCGCAGCTCGACCTCTCGGGCGACAAGCCGCAGGTGCTCGGCAACCCGACGGAGGGAGCCCTCCTCCTCTGGCTCCGGAAGAGGGGCATCAACTACCTCGATGTGAAAGACAGGGCGCAGCGCCTCGAGGAGCTGCCGTTCTCCACCGAGCGCAAGTATATGGCCACGGTGGTGACATCGGCTTCCGGCAAGAGGATACTCTATGTGAAAGGCGCCCCTGAGATCATCTTCGGCATGTGTAAGGACACCGCCGGAGTGACGAAGCAGGAGATCGACGCCCAGCTTCTCGTCTACCAGAATCAGGCCATGCGTACGCTCGGCTTCGCCTATCAGGAGCTTGAGGATGGCGACAGGACCATCGAGAACAGCCGGGTGGTTGCCGGGCGGCTTACCTTCCTCGGCATTGTGGCGATTTCCGACCCCGTGCGCGGCGATGTGCCTTTCGCCGTGAAGGAAGTGCTCGACGCCGGCATCAAGGTGAAGATCGTCACCGGCGACACCCCCGGCACGGCCAAGGAGATCGGCCGTCAGATCGGACTCTGGAACGACGCCGCCGACACCGACCGCAATATCATCACCGGCACTGAGTTCGCCGAGCTCTCCGACGAGCAGCTCAAGGAGCGCGTGGGCGACCTCAAGATCATTGCCCGCGCCCGCCCGATGGACAAGAAGCGCCTCGTGGAGGCCCTCCAGGCCAACAACGAGGTGGTGGCCGTCACCGGCGACGGCACCAACGACGCCCCGGCCCTCAAGACCGCCCACGTCGGCCTCTCGATGGGCGACGGAACCTCCGTGGCAAAGGAGGCTTCCGACATCACCATCATCGACAACTCCTTCTCCTCGATAGGACGCGCCGTGATGTGGGGACGCTCCCTCTTCCAGAACATACAGCGCTTCATACTATTCCAGATGACGGTGAATGTGGCCGCCTGCTTCATCGTGCTCTTCGGAGCCTTCATGGGCATGCAGTCGCCTCTCACCGTCACCCAGATGCTCTGGGTCAACCTCATCATGGACACCTTCGCGGCCATGGCCCTCGCCTCGCTCCCTCCGTCGAAGTCGGTGATGAAGGAGAAGCCGCGCTCGCGCGAGGCCTTCATCATCAACCGCCCCATGTGGAAGTCGATTGTCGGAGTCGGCGGCATTTTCTTCCTGCTGCTCCTCGGCCTGCTCTATTATTTCGAGCATACCGACATCACCTGCCTCACGCAGGTGGGTCAAGTGCCTGTCGGAGCCAACACAGGGCTGAGCGGCTACGAGCTCTCGCTCTTCTTCACGATTTTTGTGTTCCTGCAGTTCTGGAATATGTTTAACGCCCGCGCCTTCGAGACGGGGCGCTCCGCCTTCCATTTCAAGGGATGCGGCGGCTTCATCCTCATCGCGCTCGTGATTCTGCTCGGTCAGGTGCTGATCGTGAGCATCGGCGGACAGTTCTTCAGCGTCGAGCCTCTGAAGTTCATCGACTGGTTGATCATCATCGGCGGCACATCGCTCGTGCTCTGGATCGGCGAGCTGATACGCCTGATCAGGAAATAATCCTCCTTACTTACAGATGCGGGGCCTTCCCGGCGATTGCCGGAAAGGCCCCGATTTTCATGTATCCTCTTGGCGGGCAGCTCGGTCACTCGCCTTTGAGCGCCAGGCCGTCATGGAAGGCGTTGCCCACGCGCCTGCCCAGCTCTATGTAGCCGTTGTGGATGGGGTCGAAGGTGATGATCCTCATCTTCTCTACGTCGGGCTTGCCGTCGGCGGCGAGGTATTCCTCCTTGCATACGATGTTGACGATCTCGGCCACGAGATAGAACCCCTCGTCCGACTCATGGATCTTCTCCTTGACGCGGCATTCCATCGTCATCGGGAAGCAGTCGTAGACCGGAGCGTTCACATGGGGCGCTTTCTCGGCCTTCCATCCTGTGCGGGCGATTTTGTCGTGCTGCTTGCGGCCGCTCACGACTCCCACGTAGTCGGCGCCCGGAAGCGTGTCGGCGGTGGCGAAAGCGAGTGTGAACTCCCCGCAGCGGCGCAGGTTGTCGGTGGTGGCATGCGAGCCGAGGGATATCATCACTTCGTGATAGTCACACTGGCCGCCCCAGGCGGCGTTCATGGCGTTTGGTGTCCCGTCGGCATCGTAAGTGCCGATGATCAGTACAGGCTGGGGAAGCACCCATGCCTGTGGCTTGAAGCTTTTCATATTGTCCTGTATATGTATATATGTGGTTATATATTGTTGTTGTCTAAATAACAATCACTTTCTTCGCGAGGTTCATAGTCAGTCTTGTCAGCAAGGTGTATGCATGTAGCTTACCGTCTGAGCGGAGGCTGACAGTATGGAGCCAAACGCTAAGGGGATGGTTTGACAAAAATAGGACTTTTTTCTGACACCCTCACGCTAAAACTGCCGTAAAAGGTTTCAGAACCGGAATTTTATTGTAATTTTGCAAATCATGAAAAGATATCTTATACCATTGGCACTCATGGCCGGAATCATGATGCCTGACATAGCCGACGGCGCCGACAGGCGTCTTCTCAATGATGGCTGGCGATTCCACCTCACCGACAGCACAACATCCGGCATGCAGCCAGAAACAATAGACGATTCCCTCTGGACCAACGTAAGACTGCCTCACGACTGGAGCATACGCCTTCCCTTCTCACGCGAAGCCGCTCCAGGCAACGACGGCGGCTATCTGCCGGCTGGCCTTGGATGGTATAAGACGGAGCTGGACCTTCCGGAGCTACCTGTCGACCGCAGGATGAAGCTTTATTTCGAAGGTGTATATGAGAAATCGGAGGTCTATGTCAATGGTCATCTGGCCGGTGGTCATCCTTATGGCTATACCTCCTTCTTCGTAGACATCACTCCTTACATCAAGAAAGGGAAGAACGAGATTCTGGTTAAAGCCGACAACTCCGCGCAGAAAAACAGCCGCTGGTACACCGGCTCCGGCATCTACCGCA
>USHH01000002.1 GCA_900554345.1 uncultured Bacteroidales bacterium
GAGCGCGTCGAAGTCGGCGTCGGGCTCGCCCATGAGCGTGCCGATCTCGTTGAAGCGGGCGATATTGGCCTTCACGTCGGCGAACGCCATCTCGATGTTCTCAAGGACGGTCTTGTCCTCGTCCAGCGGCGGCTCCTGCTGCAGGATGCCCACGGTGTAGCCGGGGGTAAGTCTGGCATCGCCGTTTGAGACCTCCTCGATACCGGCCATGATCTTGAGCAGGGTCGACTTGCCGGCGCCGTTGGCGCCGATGATGCCGTAGCAGTTGCCGTGGTTGAATGTGAGGTTTACGTCCTGGAAAAGGGTTCTTTTCCCGAACTGCATGCCTAAATTGTTGACTTGGATCATGTATGTCTATTTACCGAATATTGCGTTATGATGCGTATTGTGCTGTGTCTTTCAGTCCTTGTGTCTTCTCTCCACGCCGGAGTTGTGGGCGTCGAAAATCTTCAGCGCCGAGTGGCGGAAGAGGTCCCAGTGTCCACGTTGCATCGGGGGGATGGCTTCCGGCATCCATGAGGGTATCACCTTGAAGTTCGACGCCGGCCCTTCCGGCTTGGCCGAGAAGAGGATGTCGTAGTCGGCCGACTTAAGCCGCGCCTTGCCGTCGTTTCCGCGCGTCACCGTCGCCCTCACGAGCGCGCCTCCGCGTGTGTCCACTGTCTTCATGTTGGAGATGAAGTTGCCCAGTGAGTACACCACAAGCACGTCCTTTCCCTCTTTTTCGTTTCTCACTATCTTCATCGGCTGTATCACGTGGGGATGCGAGCCGATGATCATGTCGACGCCCTGGTCAACGAGGAAATCGGCCAGCGAGCGTTGTGATGCGTTTTCGAGAAGCACGTATTCCACGCCCCAGTGCATCGCCACCACTATGATCTCGGCGCCGGCTTTGCGTGTCTCCGCGATCTCGCGCGCCATTTTGTCGCGGTCGATGAGCGCTATCTCTACTCCGTCGGTCGGCTCTATGCCGTTGGTGCCGTAGGTGTAGTTGAGAAATCCTATCTTTATTCCGTGGATGTCTTTGATGAAAGGTATCACGCTGTCGCGTTGCTGCGGTGTGGCGTAGGTGCCTATATGGTCTACTCCGAGCGAATCGAGGGCCGTGAGCGTGCGTCGCGCGGCCCTGTCTCTCCTGTCAAGACAGTGGTTGTTGGCCGTGAGCATGAGGTCGAAGCCTGCGTCGCGGAGGGCCTGGGCATAGCTGTCGGGTGCTGAGAAGCAGGGATAGCCTGTATAGTCGGGGCCCCCTCCGAGTGGCACCTCGAGATTGACCACCGCGTAATCGGCCTTGGTCACTTCAGGCGCTATCAGCTCGAAACACTCGAGATAGTTGTAGTTGCCGTCGATGCCGAGCTGGCGGGCTCTGTCGAGCTGCGCCTGATGCTGCATGGCGTCGCCCACGAATAGCAGCTCGGCCTCGACGGGAGCGCCGGGCGTCGCAGCGCCCGTCAGGAAGGAGACAAGACTGAATAATAGCAGCTGAAACATTTTCAATGCGTTGTCAATTGATCACCTGACTTGAGTATGTGAAGATCACGAGTGCTTTGTCGGTGTGGAGAAGTGTCATCGTGGGGCGTCCTATATAGCGGAGGCAGTCGGTGACGTAGGTGGTCACTGCACCCGTGTACTCGTTTTTGACATCCTCGGTCTCGATCAGTACGGGCACGAGCGTGAAGTCCATGTCTTCGTCGGTCACCTCCCCTTTGGCCACGAGGTCTACTATATACTGGCGCATGTTGGAGAACTGATATTCTCCGGTCGTGGAATTGTAGACGGCGTAGAACGAGCTTTTGTTGTCGGGGATGCGGTTGCCCGTGAAGAAGGTTGCCAGCTCGCTGGTCTTCACCATCAGAAGGTTGCCGACCACTCCGATGCCGTAGTCGTTTTCGACTTCCTCGGCGGGGAGCGTCATCGAGAGGCTGCTGATAACCGACATATTGGATTCCGACTCCACGTATTTCTTCACGATCTCATTTGCCGGGAAGGTGATGCGGCTGAGATATCCGCCTGGCGTGGTGATGATGTTCTCTCCGTTTTGTATCCTTGCCTTGAGGGCGTCGGCCATACGGTATGATATGTTGTTGCTGCTCAGCACCTCGGGCGACGAGGTGTAGAGCGTCACTGAATCCTTCACGTGGATCTGCCTGGTGACCTTCACCGAGTCTATCTCCTCGGTGATGTCGGCGAGGTGGTAGTAGTAGGCTATCATGGAGTAGGCTCCGATGTTGCCGACGCATCCGTGGCCGAAGGTAGGTTCTACATATATGCCCTGGAAATACTCTGCGAAGCTCTGCGGCCAGCTGAAGATTTCCGGGCGCGATCGGTAGAGGTCGAAGGCCTCCCTGCCGAGCTCGGTCGGCATTTTCACGTCGATGGCTATGGTCTGCGTTGAATAGCGGGCGGAGTCCGGAAGCGATATGTTGGAGAGTGTGTAGTTCTTCACCCCGAGGCGGCTGTCGCGGCTATAGTATCCTTCGGGATTGAAATTGTTGTCGATGTCGGAGGGGAGCGCCTTTGTGAGCCTGTAGACGCTGAGCTGCTGCGGAGCGAGCGAGTCGCCTGTCAGCGAGGTGTTGGAGAGCAGGATCTGGAGCTTCACGGAGTCGACGCGCTCCGACGGGATGGAGTCGGGCACCGGCAGCGATGTGGCACACATCAGCCTCGACACAAAGGAGCAGTAGAGGTCGCCGTATTCCGGCACACTCAGCGAGCCGAGCATGCTCACCGAGCTGCGCGAGTCGTAGTCGAAATTCTCCACCATCACCGACTGGAGATTGTATTCCGTCGAGTCAAGGGTTATGGTCACCTCGTCTCTTGAAAGGGAGGGCCCGATGGGACTTGTCTCATTTTCGCATGAGCTCACGAATGTGGCCAGGCAGATTGCTGAGGCGCAAAGCAGGGTCGGTATGCGTAGCATGGATTTTTTTCAATAATATATAATGGAATAGCGGGATGAGGTGTCAGAGTCTGTCGTAGAGCTCCGCGAATGCCTCTGGGCCTCTCTCTGCATCGGCGGCGAGCATCAAGGGCTTGCCTGACGCCCGGGCCAGCTCGAGAAGCCCGGCGTCGGGCTCTTCGCTATGGAACACTATGGCATCGGCATACTCCATCGCCATGCGGTGGAGCAGGTTGGTGTCGCCGGGAAACTGCTCGAATTTCTTGAGCTCTTTCGCCGGAATGCCGTCGGCTTTCAGCTTGGCGAGAAACCTGGGGTCGACGGGAGCCTGAAGGCTGTCGGGAAGCACCGAATAGACTATCTTCGTTCCCTTGAACGACGGGTCGTCGCCATATGCCTTACGCATGTAGAGCGGCAGAAGGGCGCTGATCCAGCCCGTGCAGTGCACTATCTTGGGGTCCCACCGGAGTTTCTTCACTGTCTCCATTGTGCCGCGGGTGAAGAAGAGGGTCCTCTCGTCGTTGTCCTCGCGGTTGCTGCCCACGGCGTCGACGTCGGAGTCGAGCTTCTGGAAGAAGTCGTCGTTGTCGATGAAATACACCTGGATCCTGGCGGGCTGAAGCGATGCCACCTTGATCACAAGTGGATGGTCGTTGTCGTCGATGATGATTCCCAGCCCGCTCAGCCTGATCACTTCGTGAAGCTGGTTGCGGCGCTCGTTGACGCTGCCGTAGTTGGGCATGAAGATCCTTACCTCACGGCCGTGTTTCTGCTGCATGGCCTGAGGCAGCGAGCGCCCGAAGTCGGCTGTGGGCGACGAGGGAAGATAAGGAGTGATTTCCTGTGAGATGTAGAGAATTCGGTTGTTGGTCATAATATGATTGTTAGGCCGTAGCCTCACGGCAGCCCGTCGAGGCGGTCGCTCTTCGCCGAGCTGCGGGAAAATTTTTGCAAAGGTAATAATAAAATCCCAAATAATGTGTCGGCTTGCCCTTTTCGATGACCAAATTTAAACATCTTTAATAATAGATTCCCGTTTTTTGAGCCTTATCAAAGACTTTCATTGGAAATTTTTGCCCATATTGTCGACTTTCATTAATTTTGCACCCGGTAATATTTAAATCTTATCATATCTCTCCACGCAATTCAAGGCAATGATAATAATCAGACAAGTCAGCGAGCTTGAGAGCTTCGTCGCTCTTCAGAAAGAACGCAAGAACTCAATCGGTCTCGTCCCTACAATGGGGGCGCTCCATGCAGGCCACCTGTCGCTCGTGGAGCGTGCGGTAGCCGAAAATGACACCACCATAGTCAGCGTATTCGTCAATCCGACACAGTTTAACAACCCCGACGACCTTCGCAGTTATCCTCGCGACGAGGAGGCGGATTTCCGTCTGCTTGCCAAGGCCGGAGTCACCGCGGTCTTCGCACCCGGGGTCGAGGAGATATATCCCCAGGGTGTGGAGGCGGCCAAAGGAGAGAAGGTGTTCCGTCTGGGTCAGGCCGCCGAGGTGATGGAGGGCAGATACCGTCCCGGGCATTTCCAGGGCGTCGCCCAGATCGTCAGCATGCTCTTCCGGCTCTGCCGTCCCGACAGGGCATATTTCGGTGAGAAGGATTTCCAGCAGATCGCCGTAATCCGCAATATGGTGGAGTCGGAAGGTATCGACGTCGATATCGTGGCGTGCCCCATCAAGAGGGATGCCGACGGCCTCGCCCTCTCCAGCCGTAACGCGCTCCTCACTCCCGACCAGCGTCGCATGGCCCCCGGGATACATGCCGCGCTCGCATATAGCGTGGACTACAGCCGCGACCACAGCGTGAAGGCCACCCACGACACGGTGGTGGAGCGCATCGAGGCAATCCCCGGGATGAAGGTGGAATATTTCGAGATCGTCGATGCAAGGACACTCGCCGGTGTGGATGAGTGGGAGGAGTCGCCTTGGATTGTGGGGTGCATCACCGTCTATTGCGGAAAGGTGCGGCTCATCGACAACATTACTTACCGTATGCCCCGTGGCTGAGAGTCTCAGACCAGGGTAAATAAAACACCGACATTATGCTGATTGAAATGATGAAGTCGAAGATCCACCGCGTCACAGTGACGCAGGCGAATCTCAATTACATAGGCAGCATTACCATCGACCGCGCGCTGCTCCGCGCAGCCGACATCCTCGAGGGCCAGCGCGTGTGGATTGTCAACAACAACAACGGAGAGCGTTTCGACACTTATGTGATCGCAGGCGAGGAGGGCAGCGGAGTGATATGTCTCAACGGAGCGGCCGCCAGAAAGGCACAGCCCGGAGACATCATCATCATCATGACCTACGCCCAGATGACTCCCGATGAGGCGAAAGCCCACAAGCCGGTAGTGGTGTTTCCGGACACCGCCACCAACAGACTTTAACCCCAAACCCAAAAGCCGAAAATGTTTAACAATCTATCAGAACGTCTCGAACGCTCCTTCAAGATACTCAAGGGCGAAGGCCGCATCTCCGAGATCAATATAGCCGAGACCATGAAAGACGTGCGCCGGGCCCTGCTCGACGCCGACGTGAATTACAAGGTGGCGAAGCAGTTCACCGACACTGTGAAGCAGAAGGCTCTCGGTCAGAACGTGATCAACGCCCTGAAGCCTAAGGAGCTCATGGTGAAGATAGTCCACGATGAGCTCACAGCCCTCATGGGCGGCAAGGAAGTGCCAATCAATCTCTCCGGCAATCCCACGGTGATTCTCATGTCGGGTCTCCAGGGTTCCGGCAAGACAACATTCTCCGGCAAGCTCGCACGCAAGCTGAAGAACAAGGGGAAGAATCCCCTCCTCGTGGCCGGCGACGTCTATCGTCCCGCAGCTATCGAGCAGCTGAAGGTGGTGGGCGAGTCGATAGGGGTGCCCGTATACACAGAGGAAGGCAACCAGAATCCGGTGGCCATCGCGAAGGCCGGCATCGCCGAAGCCAGAAGCACCCACCATGACGTGGTGATTATCGACACCGCGGGACGTCTCGCCGTCGACGAGCGTATGATGGATGAGATCGAGTCGATCAAGAATGCCGTCAAGCCCCAGGAGATCCTTTTTGTTGTCGACTCCATGACCGGTCAGGACGCCGTCAACACAGCCAAGGCATTCAACGAGCGCCTCGACTTCGACGGCGTTGTGCTCACGAAGCTCGACGGCGACACCCGTGGCGGCGCGGCCCTCTCAATCCGGCAGGTCGTCGACAAGCCTATCAAGTATGTCGGCACAGGCGAGAAGCTCGAGGATATCCAGGAGTTCAATCCCGAAGGTATGGCTCAGCGAATCCTCGGCATGGGCGACATCGTGGAGCTGGCCCGAAGGGCGCAGGAAAACTACGACCTCAAGGAGGCCGAGAAGCTTCAGGAGAAGATCCGCAAGAACAAGTTTGATTTTGAGGATTTCATGAATCAGATAAATCAGATCAAGAAGATGGGCAACATCAAGGATCTCGCCTCCATGATTCCCGGTGTGGGCAAAGCCATAAAGGATATCGACATCGACAACGACGCCTTCAAGGGCATAGAGGCCATCATCAATTCGATGACCCCGTTCGAGCGCCATAATCCACAGCTTATCAACGCCAGCCGCCGCCAGCGCATCGCAAAAGGTTCCGGTCATTCCGTGCAGGAGGTCAACAAGCTCATCAAGCAGTTTGAAGACACCCGCAAGGTCATGAAGATGGCCACGGGAATGAAAAACCCCATGAAGATGATGCAGCAGCTGCGCCAGGCTCAGGGAAAGATGGGTCGCCGGTGAGTCCGGCTTCCCCTCTTTCCCTTTTTATCTTTCCCTCTCCTTTTTTGAATTTCTAACGCCTTAAATCTATATACCTGACTCATGAAACATGCATTACTGACGGCTATGCTCGCCGCCGCTGTGTCGCCGGCAGCGTATGCTCAGAATCTCGACGACGAGCCTGAATCGCAGCGCTCCTCGCAGCTTCAGTCGGAGATCCTGCGCCTCGATGTGGAGGCCCGCGCCGACTGGCAGCTCAATTCCCGCGACGGTCACACCGACAAGGGCGACAGCGGCTTCGAGGGAAAATACCTTATCATTCGCGCCGACGGACAGATTATCGACGGCCTTACCTACAGCTGGCGCCAACGCCTCAACAAGAAACACGGCGACAGCAATTTCTTCGATGCCACCGATTGGGTCTATCTCAACTATAAGACCGGCGCATGGAATTTCCAGGCCGGAAAGCAGGTGGTTGCCATCGGCGGTTATGAATACGACCGTTCGCCGGTTGACCTCTATGGCTGCTCCGTGTTCTGGAACAACATTCCATGCTATGATTTCGGCGTTGCCGTCGGCTATGACATCACCGGCAACGACCGCCTGACGGCGCAGGTGACACAGAGCCCGTTCTTCACCACCGACAACCGCGACATGTATGCCTATAACCTGATGTGGAACGGCCGTCACGGATTCCACGAGTCGATATGGTCGACCAACCTCATCGAGTATGCCGACGGCAAATATATCAACTACATCGCTCTCGGCAATAAGTTCACCTACGGCAACGCATGGCTCGAGCTCGATTTCATGAACCGTGCCTCATCCCATCAGACGTTCCTCTTCAGGGACTGCTCCGTTATGGCTGAGCTCTCCTGGCATCCCGGTGCCAAGTGGAGGGTGTTCGGTAAATACACCTACGACGTCAACCATTCCGGCACTGCCGCCGACCTCACCGTGCTCTCTGGCACAGAGCTCAACATGGTGGGCGCCGGAGCCGAGTTCTATCCTCTCGCCCTCCGCCGCCACAGACTCCGCATCCACGCAGGCCTCTTCTATTCATGGGGCAAGAACGCCAATGAGTCAAACCCCATGCAGAACAAGACCCTCTTCGTCTCCGCAGGTCTCACCTGGGACATGAATCTCCTTAACATCAATCGTAAATAAAACACTACCGGCTTTATGGAAATCAACGATGAGATCGCTGCCGCCCCTTCGGCGAAGGCTAATGTGAAGAAGAAAAAGAATGTGCTCTCTCGCTACGAGGGGATAATATGCCTTGTAGTGGTGTTCGGCCTCTTCTATTATCTCGGTCAGGTGATGGGCATGGCCAATATGCTCAACACCATGATGCACACCGCCCACGACCTGCTGCTCAACACCGTCTTCTACCTCATGGGCATCTGTGTGCTCACCGGAGCGCTCGGTCGAATCTTCGTGGAGTTCGGTGTCGTGAAGATGCTCGAGAAGATGCTGCGCCCGCTCATGAAGCCCCTCTTCAATCTGCCCGGCGTGGCCTCTCTCGGCGCCGTGATGACATTCCTCAGCGACAACCCGGCCATCATATCACTCGCTTCCGACAAGCGATTCAGCTCTTATTTCAAGAAATTCCAGTTCATCTCGCTCACCAATTTCGGCACCGCCTTCGGCATGGGCCTCCTCGTGATGGTCTTCATGGTGGGTCAGGGATTCTTCTGGCAGCCAGTCATCGGTTTTGTGGGCGCTTTCTGCGGCTGCATCGTCTCCACGAGGCTCATGCAGTATTTCGTGATCAAGAATTTCCCGCATTTCGCCACCGAGGATGTGGTGGCCGATGAGGCAGCCATAAAGAAAGAAGAGGCCAAGGAGGAGAAATCGGGATTCGTAAGGGTGCTCAATTCCCTGCTCGACGGCGGTCGCACAGGTGTTGACGTGGGCCTGGCGATTATCCCCGGTGTGCTGATTATCTCCACGCTTGTCATGATACTGACGTTCGGCACTTCGGCCGACGGCACATATACCGGAGCGGCCTATGAGGGTGTCGCCCTCCTTCCCGCACTCGCGGAGAAGATCAATTTCATCTTCGAGTTCCTCTTCGGTTTCGGTGATCCGCACCTCATAGCCTTTCCCATCACGGCTCTCGGAGCTGTGGGCGCCGCACTTGGCCTCGTGCCCAATTTCCTTTCCCAGGGATGGGTCGACGGTAACGCCATTGCCGTATTCACGGCTATCGGCATGTGTTGGAGCGGCTATCTCAGCACACACACCGCTATGCTCGACTCGCTCGGTTACCGTGAACTGACGCCGAAGGCAATCCTCTCCCACACCATCGGAGGCATCGTGGCCGCAATCATAGCCCATCTCCTCTACATGCTCGTCACGATGATGATGGCCTGAATGTCTTTCGACTGATGATGATCAACTCATGAGCCTTAGATTTTTAATTGCCGCTTTGATATGCGTTGCGTGTTGCCGCACAGCCGGCGCCGGGACCTCTGTCCCTGATCAGGTGGCGCGCCTGCGCGCCTGCGCCGACAGCCTCCATAGTGTAGGACGTACAGATTCCGCAGTCATTGTCGGAGAGAAGGCTGTGGCTCTCGCCCTCAAGAGCGGAGATCCCACCCTGATTGTTGGCAGCCGTGCCTCTCAGGGTGTCTTTCTCCGTTCCGCCGGCGATGTCGATGGAGCGTTGAGGCAGTATGAGGAAGCCCTCTCCATAGTGACTGCTGATGAATTCCGTCGCAATCCCGACCAGGAGGCCGTAGAGGAGGCTGCCTCGCTCTATATCAATCTTGCGGTGCTCAATCTTGACACCGACAATAAGGAGGCGGCAGCCGCCGATGCCGCGCTCGCCGCCGACTGGGTGTCAAAAAGCAATGACCGGGAACTGCGGGCCACGGTCTTCGGAGTCGCCGGTTCCGTGATGACTGGATGTGGCGATCTCCGGAAGGCCATGCGCTATCAGGATCTCGCATACCGTGATGCCGAGGCCTCCGGCGACAGGGAGTCGGCGTTCAGGGCGGCAGCCTACGCTATGCTAATTGCAAGCCGCCTCGGCAACAAGGCGGATGAGGACTCGTGGCGCGGCAGGTGTGTCGGGCTTTTGCCGGAGATGCGGTCGGTCATGGCGAAGCTGGTATATTATCAGGCGGAGTGTTCCATATCCCTGTCGGCCGACCGTTGTAGTGAAGCTATCGACTGGTTTCAGAAAATACTCTCTCTGGATGGCATCGACAACCTTCCGTTTGTGAAATTCGACTGCTACAACAATATGCATGCCGTCTATGCGGAGCTCGGTGACTACAGCAAGGCTTACAACACTGTGCTTAAGAGCAACGAGCTGCGTGATTCGCTGTGGGAGAATGAGAAGGCGCAGAGCCTCCGCGACCTTTCTGTGAAATACGAGACCAAGGAGAAGGAACTCGCCCTTGCCCGCAGCGAGGCTTCAAGGGCACATGTCCTTATATGGCTGTTCGCTTTGGCGGGCCTCCTTATGGTGGGTGTCGTGGTGTTCGTGGTCTACTGGGGACGCCAGCGTCGCCGCAGAATGCAGCGTGAGCTTGAGTTTGCCAACCTGAAGGCCGAGATATCCCGCGAGCTTACCAAGCAGTATGTGGAAGGACTTGAGAATGAGCGCCAGCGCATGGCCCGAGAGCTCCACGACGGTGTGTGCAACGACCTTCTCGCCATCCGGATGGAGATGGGCGACGACGACACCGGCCGCAACACCGCCGAGCTTCTGGATGCATGCCGGGAGAATGTGAGGAGGATATCCCATGAGCTTATGCCTCCTGAATTCTCTTATGCCAATATCGACGAGGTGCTGCGCTATTTCCTATGCCGGCGGGGTCATGCCGCATCCGACGGCATTCACGTCTCTTACTCCTCTTCGGCCGATGATGCGTCGTGGAATGATGTCGAGGATTCCGTGGCTCTCGAGATCTACCGTATAGTGCAGGAGGCGGTTGGCAATGCCCGGAAACATTCCGGTGCATCGGCTATAGATGTCGAGCTGACGCTTGCCGACGGTATGCTGTGCCTGACGGTGAAAGACAACGGCACTTTCAAGTCTGAAGGCAGGAAAGGTCTCGGCCTTGAGTCGATACGTCGCCGTGGCGATTCCATAGGCGCCGCTGTTTCGATCACATGTCGGGAAGGGGAGGGCACTGTCGTGGAAGTGAGGGTGCCGGTAGGGAAAAGATAGACCCCGGACATGAAAACTACGGTTTTCCGTAATTGCCAGTATGTGTGACATGTGTTAATTTTGCATAATCAAATTATTATGCAATGTTTCCCGCAATGTCTGGAAAACCACTCTTACCACAGATGAGAATCGCTGTCGTCGACGATCACGACCTGATTCGCGAGGGCACAGCCACCATCCTTCTCAATGCCGGTGTAGGCGACGTCGGGATGTTTGGCAATGCCCGCGGTCTTGTCGAGAGGCTTGACGATGGCGTTTCATTCGATTTTTATATCATTGACCTGGAGCTTCCCGATCTTGATGGATTTGTGCTGATCGAGATGATCCGGGCCAGAATCAACGAGGCCCGTATCATTGTCAGCACCGTCCACGATGAGTTGTGGACTCTAAGAAAGCTGCTTGCCAGAAACGTCGACGCCATAATATATAAGTCGGCGACAGGAGGGGAGATAATAGCCGCCATAAGGGAGGTGATGAGCGGTGGCAGATATTATTGCGAGGCGGTGAGGGATGCTCTGGCTTCTGCCGCCGACAGCTCCATTCATCCCACATCGAGAGAGCTTGAAGTGCTCTGTCAGATAGCGGGAGGGAAAACCACCAAGGAGATTGCCGCGGCCCTTTTTGTGAGCGAAAACACCATTGAGGCCCACCGTAAAGCGCTATTCACTAAGCTGAAGGCAGTCAATGTCGCCGACCTTATCGTAAAGGCTATCGAGAAGGGATACCTCAAGAAAGGCGGAATCCACCTCTGAGACACATGAGAGCATACGATTCATACACCATACGCCGTTATACCTGATATCGCTTATCCATAGGGCCGGCTTGCTGGCCGGCCCTATGACATACCCCTAAATTCCTCATTATGGACAGACGTATTGAAGAAATAATCACCGACCCGGGCATGTCGCTCGATGAGAAGATCGACGGCGTGATCGCCCTGCGCTCGCTTTACGATGAGGCTCCCGACGCCGAAAGACTCGCTTTCGACGTGGAGTGCTTCTCCTCGCTTATCTCCCTCGTGAGCGAAGACAACGAGACACACCTCCACGACCTGGAATTGCTCCAGCTCTATGTGCTCCTCGCAGAGACCTATGTGGCTCTGGAAGACTATCGTCCCCTTGAGGATGTGGCTCGTGGGGTGCTCGACGTGATACGCTACGACGTCACTCCGTGGGAAGCCATGGAGCAGACCATGCCGCGCATAATCGATGCCGTCGGTGAGTCGGTCTACAACCATCACCTCTATGAGCTTCTGCTCCTGTATCTCCGTGCCGCTTATCAGGCCGGAAAACTCGATGAGAGCTTTGCTGGGCGTGTGCGCCGCTTCCTGAAGCTGCGGATACTCCTCGACGACAGCGAATGGCTCGACCGCCTGCTCGACAAGGACCTCCAGAAGGCGCTTGCCTCCCTGCTCTCGCAGGATGAGCTGATGCGCATCATCATGCGTCCGCAGATCGGTCATCTCCGCAAGGACTCTGTGGAATACACCTGGGAATGGGAACGCATATATTACGACGTGGAGGCAAGACTTGAGGAGCGTTTCGCCAACGCTCCCCGTCAGATGGGCTTCTGCTTCATGTTCTGGAACGCGAAGCGCGAGCTTCTGGAGGAGGAATACGGCATCAGATGGCGCAGCCCCTCGCAGATGAATCCCGGTGTTATGTTCGACTGATATACTGTGCTATGAAGAATGACAATGATACCGGGACACTCGTGGAGCTCGCCCGACGCTATGCCGAAGGGATAGGCTGCGAGCGGTCGGTCGAAAAGGCGCTGGAGCTTTATGGGAAGACGTGTTCTCTCGGCGACAGGCATGGTGCCAGCGGCCTCGCGAATCTTTATGCCGCTATCGCCGATGAATGCAGCGACCCTTCGCTGAAGGAAAAATACCATCGCCTCCATCAGGAATGGAATGACGTTTTCATGGATATGTGGCATAAGAGCCTCCTTGAGGATCCCGACGAGTATGACCGTACATTGGAAGAAGATTAACCGATAACAACAATACCGACTATGAGAAGAACCATCATCGTCCTCGCCGTCCTGATCGCGACTGCCCTCTCTGCCGGCGCGCAGTCGAAATACAAGTTTAAATATCCCGAGCCTATCCAGTCGCCACACGAGGCCCAGGAGGGGTCGCAGTTGACGGAACGCCCGTATGGCTACTACAACCTTAGGGTAGCTGACGGCACATTCGTGCTTGCGATACCGTATCAGTATCAGTATCAGTCGGCCGGCTACTTCGTGGAGACAGGTGATCGAGAGGCTTTGGCCCGTGTGAAGGTAGGAGGCAAATACGGCTTCATCAATCCCCAGGGTGGTCACGTGATCAAATGTGTCTACGACGATGCCTCCAATTTCGACACTCGTGGCTTCGCTATGGTGAAGCTCAACGGCAAGTGGGGTGTAATCGACGATAATAACATCAGCGCTGTGCCGTGTGTCTACGACTCGATGACCGAGATGCACGACGGATGGTATGAGGTGTCGAAAGACGATGAGTGGGGCTATGTCAGCAACAAAGGAATATACGCGTCAAGCTACAGCGATTACGAGCGTATGAAAAACAGTCCGTTTGAGAAGTAGAGGCTCCCGTCAGTCTCCATCCTCTACATCCATCTGCGATATCCGGCTCACCGGATTGCGTGAGCTGTTGACTGCGCCGAGCTTCAGAAGCTTGGCGCATGTCTGTTTTATGCTCTGCCCCTTCTCGTCGAGCTTGCGGCTCCCTTCGTCATACATCCTGCGTGCCCTGTCGAGCGCGTCGCCTATCGCCTCGTATTTCCGCTCGAACTGGCCCACGCGGTCGAGCATCTCTCCGGCGAGCTGATACACCTTCTCATGATTGCGGGCCTGCGCGATCTGTCGCCATGTCATGTCGATGATCCTAAGCGCTGCGTAGAGCGTCTGCTCGTCGGCTATATAGACATTTCTCTCCATCGCCTTGCGCCAGAGGTCGGGCCGTGCGTTGAGCGCCGTCCACAATGCGGCCGAGTTGGGCATGAACATTATTACATAGTCAACCGACACTTTCGGTGCCTTGATATAGGAGCTGTAGTCTTTTCTTGCGAGCTCCTCCACATGCTTCTCGATGCTCGCGACATGAGCTCTCAGGCAGCGGTCACGCTCCTCGGCTGTCTCGGCGTTGACATAATCCATGTAAGCCGTCATCGACACTTTTGCGTCGATCACCATCTCCCGGTCGCGGTCGAGATGCAATATGACGTCCGGGCGCATCCTCGACCCATCGCGCGACACGATGGCCTGCCCTTTCTCATCTGTGATCTGCGGCTGCACATCGAAGTGTATTCCCTCGGTGAGTCCCTGGCTTTCGAGAAGCTCCCCGAGCACACGCTCTCCCCAGTCACCCTGCACCTTCGACTGGTGGCGGAATACCTTCGCGAGCTCTTCGGCGCTTTTCCTGGTCTCGCCGCTGATCGTCATCAGGTGCTCGATGCTCGTGCGCATGGTAGCGCTTATATCGGTCTGCGAGCGGGAATTCTCGTCCATGGCCCGCTTCATCTCTCCGAGTCGTTCCTTCAGCGGCGACACTATCCTCTCTATGCTTCCGGCACTCGCACTCGCGAATTCCTCCTGTCTCTGCCGCAGCATGGTGTCGGCCGACTCCCTCAGCTGCGAGGTCATGCGGGCGAGGGTCTCCTCCATACGTCTCTCTCCCGCTCTCGCAAGGTCGTCGTAGAGCTGCTTCTGCGCTTCGAGGCGTGTCTTCATCAACTCCTCGCTCGAGGCTTTGTAAGCGTTGAATTCAGTGTGGAGGGAGGCCAGGTCCATCTCCGCCTCATGCAGTTTCCTGACTGCGTCGTCGGCTGTTTGCCTCTCGCTTGCTCTCCCTTTTGCGAGACCGAGCATAAATCCCGTGGCTATTGCCAGAACGCAGGCAGATGCGAATATTATGATGTCCATATAGCGGAAGGTATATGATTAAGTGTTCAGGCGCCTATGGCTTCGGTGGCTTTCTTCTTGCCGAAAGAGGAGTCGATCTTCACCATCCGGCACACTATGAATGTAGCTGCACAGGCCACCATCACCAGCAGAAAGAAATTTATGTATCCGTTGTGGCCGTTGGCGCCGAGTATGTGATACCGGCTGAAGACATCGTGGAGCCACCCCGCAAGCATTCCGGGCACCATCATGCCCAGTGCCATGAATGCCGTGCAGAAGGCGTAGTGGGATGTCTGATAGCTTCCCCGGCTGAAATATATCAGGTAGAGCATGAAGGCCGTGAAGCCGAAGCCGTAGCCGAACTGCTCGAGCGCGATTGCCGTGGTGATGAGCGTGAAATCCTGCGGCTGCCAGATGGCGAGCAGGCAGTAGAAGGCGCAGGGCAGAGTGAGGCTCAGCGCCATGGGCCAGAGCCAGTAGCGGAGTCCCTGACGCGACACTGCCACACCGCCGGCGATGCCGCCGGCGAGCAGCGCGATCACTCCTACGGTGCCGTTGATGAATCCCACCTGGGCAGTGGTGAGCGCCAGGCCGCCGACATCTCGCGATGAGACCAGAAACGGCTGCACCATCTTGATGCAGAGCGCTTCCGGCAGTCGGTAGAGAAGCATGAACGCCAGCGCCGTCCATATCCCCGGCTTGCTGAAGAAGGTGGTGAAAGCATCGGCGAAATCCTTTACGATTGTCTTTGCCGTGACTCCCGGCGCAGGCCGGTCGTGGGCGCTGCGCGGCATGAAGCGTATATGGTAGAGCCCCACGGCGAGGAAGAAGCCGGCGAGCAGATAGAACACCGTGGCCCATGCCGCCGGCACATTGCCGAGGCTCTCCTCAAGTTTGCCGGCCAGTATCACCAGCCCTCCCTGGCCTATCACGCTCGCCACACGGTAGAAGGTGGAGCGCACTCCCACGAAGGCCGCCTGCTGATGGCTGTCGAGCTCAAGCATATAGTAGCCGTCGGCCGCTATGTCGTGGGTGGCCGATAGGAAAGCGGTGATCCAGAAGAAGAAAAGTGTAGTGGCGAAAAACGCCGATGTCGGCAGGAAGAAGGCTATGCAGGCCAGCGACACCGCCATGAGGAGCTGCATCGCTATGACCCACTGACGCTTGGTCTTGAAAAGATCGATGAAGGGGCTCCAGAACGGCTTCACCACCCACGGAAAGTATAGCCATCCGGTGAAGAAGGCCATGTCGGCGAGGCCGACCCCCATGTTGGTGTACATCAGCACCGTCAGCGTGTTGACCGCGAAATAGGGGAGTCCCTCTGCCACGTAGAGCGTGGGGATCCAGAGCCAGGGCGATCTTCCAGATTTATCTTTTGTCATCGTTGGTGTTTCTTATGCTTATGTTGGGATAGTAGAAGGTTAGTATCTCGCAGCATGAGTGGCCGAGGCGCGCCATGTTGGCGGCGCCGATCTGACACATCCCCACGCCGTGGCCCCAGCCTCTGCCGTTGAGTATGAATGCCTTCTGTGTCTCCTCGATCTCGAAGGCCGAGGAATGTAGGTGGGAGTCGGAGAAGAGGCGTCTCACCATCAGCTCCTTGCCGATGATGACGCTCCCTCTGCTGCCGTCGATGCGCAGCGTGTGTATCCTTCCGGAAGGACCGCGGCCTATCGCCTCGATATTTATGATCTCTCCGACATCGATGCCGAATTTTTCCTTGAGATGCCTCCTGACGTCATTTTTCGACACTTCCCGTCGCCAGTGCATATAGTCTGCCGTCTGCATGTCGTAGTCTTTAAGGATGGTGCGCAGGAACGCACTCCGCTCTTCATCCGGAATTGCTGAAAGGTCGCAGTAGGGGTCTTCGTGCGCCGTGAGGTAGCGGTAGTCAGTGTCTTGCCAGCAGGTCGAGAAGAGTTCGGTATGTCCGCCGCAGCATTTCGAGAACCGGGCGTCGGCCGGCATCCCTGTCTCATCGGCCAGAAACATGCCTTCCGTCTCCTTCACGATATCCTTGATTCGGGTGTCTACGTTGCCTATTCCCTCGAAACGCTGGCAGTGGTCGGAGCTGCATACGTCGAAGCCTTCGTGAGCCTCCGTATCCGTCCAGTCGATGATCCTTCCGCGCTCGACAATTCTCCCTCTGTCGGGGTCCTGGCCGTGGCAGCGCATGATCTTGCCGAGAAGCCAGCTGCGCGCCACGATGGCATGGGCCTTAAGGAATTCGGCCGGAGCCTCCGGATTCATCTCACTGCTTATAACGGCCTCCAGATACCGCTCGACGGGTAGTGTCTCCACTAGTGTTATTGTCGAGGTGACAGGGTCGTTGAATGGCTCTATGTTGCCGTCATGAAGGGTGGAGATGGTTGCCTCCCAATGGAAGCCTCCACCTATAAGCAGGTTGTGGAGACGCATCATCGGGATGCCTTCCAGCGCTTCTTCAGTCAGTTCGGGCATCCCCGATGTGTGCAGTCCGACACGCACCCGGCGCGGCCATGCCGTTTTATCTGTAGCCGACATCGCCATATATTTCCCATGCCTTGGCGGCGTCGAGCCGCTCGAAATCCTTCTCTCTCGGCGCTATGATATAGCCTCCCATGTCTACGGCTCCCGGACTGATCACGAAGCCGTCTCCCTCGAAGCCGTAGCAGCCTGGACGGTGGGCCTTTCGCGGCACCGCGACAGCCCTCAGCAGCCCCTCGCTCCCCATCCAGAAGTAAACGTTGACGAGCCCGGGATCGGCGTTGCCTTCGGGATCGGTGCCGGTCACGCTGCATATCGCCCGTAGCGCCTTCATGCCTGTCTCGTCGGGCGTGATGATGGCACTGTAGAAGAGAAACGGCAGGTTGAGGCCGCTGTCAGTCGAGGCCGTAATCGGCTGTCTTCCCGGCTTGTGGATTCTCTCCGCAAGTGTCGTTATCGGCAGCTCGGATTTCAATATCGCCTGGAGATGCAGATGGTCGGGAGCCGATGCCCCTGCTTTGGCTCCGTTGAAGAATACCACCATGTCGGGCATCATCTCCGCCATCGACGCCATCTCGTAGGGAGGTCTGCTCTGGTCTTTATGCTCTTTAGAGATAATGGTGAAGTGGAGAGGGAAGATGGGGTAGGGGTTCACGCAGAGCTCCCACCCTTCCGCAATCTCCATGGCCATCTGCTCCTGGGGACGGTTGCACTTGCAGAGGAAACAGGGCCGCTTGCTTATGGAGGCTGCGTCGGTGGCCGCTCCTGTCGACACCATCCTCGCGGGATTGTGGAGCACCCCTATGCGGAGGTCTCCCGCATCGAGCTGCTTCATCCTCACCTCACGCAGGGCATCGTGGTTCTTCTTGGCCAGAGGCCAGAGGAGGAGCTGGGCCTCCACCATATCGGCCATATCCGTATGTGTCAGTGTCTTCATCTTTACGGTAGGTTATACATCCGCTTGCTCTTCTGATTGCTGCTCGTTGTCATGGATGCGCGCCAGAATCTCCTGCGAGCGTATGAAATCCTTATACTCGTTGTGGGCGTTCACTTTCTCCACGGGCAGGTCGGCGTCGGAATTTCCCTCCCAGCGGCGGCAGTGGTAGAGCACGTCGTAGATGCGGCCCACCTTATAGTCGCGGCTCACGCGGAGACACATGGCGTAGTCTTCGCCGTAGCTCACGTTGGGGAAGAGGAATTCCCTCACCAGTGGGGTATAGAAAGCTCTCGGAGCGCCGAAGCCGTTGACGCGCAAGGCGTTGTTGGCTCCGTTGCGGTCGCTCCATTCCTTATGGTCGATTACTCCGGGTGGTATCGGGTTGAGGTTGAAGTCGCTGAGCATATATGAGCCCACCACCATGCCGCATTTCTCTCTGTGGAATTTCTCAACAATCCGGCTCAGGGTGTCCTTGCTGCTGTAGACGTCATCGCTGTCGAGCTGCACGGCGAAGCGGCCGCAGCGTGGGTCGAGCACTGCTTTGTTCCAGCAGCCTCCGATGCCCAGGCATTCGTCAGCGCTCGGTCGAATCACGACCAGTCTCTGGTCTGTGATGCCGTCGAGTACCTCCGAAGTGCCGTCGGTGCTTCCGTTGTCCACCACAATCACGTTGAAGTCGAACCCTGTCTGCTGCGAGAGGGCGGAGGCCACTGCATCGCCGATGGTCCTCACGCGGTCTTTCACAGGTATCACCACGCTGGCTTCGACAGGAAAGTTGCCGTCGGCGACGTTCACTTCAGCATGGGTCTTGCAGAGCGCGTCGCATGAAGCCAGGAATCTCTTCAACACTTCCTCGTTTTCCTTCTGGCGGACGGCTTTCTCGGCCAGGAGATAGTCGTGTTGTTTCTGGCCGCTTTTCCGGTTGTCGAGCTTGTCTACGGTATAGAGGTATTCCGGGATATATGCCACCGTATTCCAGTAGGTGAGTCTGAGGCGCAGGGCATACCATCCGCCGTCGAGATATGTCTTGATATAGTCCCCCTCGGTATTTATCACGTTTATCACGTCGGCGCAGTTGAGCAGCACTATGCTTCCGAAGTCAAAGTCGTCTCTCACGGAGCCAAGCTGACAGTCTATCACGGGGTGCGGCGACACGTTGCCCTGTTCATCGCGCTCCCTATAGTGGGAGTAGAGGAGCGACACGTCGGTGTCGCGTGCCACCTGGAGCATCCTTGTCTCGAAGTTGGAGTCAAGTTTCAGCTCGTGGTCGCCGAATATCACGAAGATATATGGTTCGAGACCGTTGTCGCAGATCTCGTCATACAGCGCTCCTGTATTTGTAAATCTTACGTATTTCATGATTGTTTAGCTTACTATTAAGGGTCGCTCTTAATCGATATCGATCATTGATGTCACTGCGTCGATGAATTCCTTCGCCGGCTGCATCAATGACTTGAGTCATAGCAGTATCGCTTCTCGATTGACGTTTACGGTGAATGGGGATTTCCTGTTCTCCCATACACTCCTTATCAATACAAGCGGGGATATGCGTACTCCATCCTCGATTTCGATGTCATAGAGAGAACCTACTATCTCAGATCTACGGCGTACGAATTCATGCCCCTGATAGGTATCCGGCAGGATTACGAGTATGTCTATGTCGGATGTCTGAGTAGCCGTGCCTCTTGCCTGGGAACCGAAGAGTAGTGTGCGGGCTTCCGGAAAGAAGTCACGCATCATATCGGCTATTTTCTTGATGATTATATTCTGGCGCATAAATAATTATCCTTGGTAATCCACCGGGCGCTAGTCAGAGAGGTCGTCTTGACGGAGCACCGGTTTGAAGCGTTTCCACAAAGTTAACGCTTTATATCTTCATAAACAAATAAAACAGACTCGGCGCCTCATCCTTGGCTGAAATGGGCGCCGAGTCTATGTGAATGTCGTGAAGATTAGAAGTCGAGGGTGTCGAGCACTCGTTTCATCAGGAAGTCACGCTCAGAGGCGTTCTGTATCGACTCGAAGGGAATCGCCGACACCACCGCGCCACCTTTACCGTGGCGGGTGAGCATCGCTGCCGTCGCACCGCTGTCGGGATACGTCATCAGTATCTCGGCTTTGCGGCCGTCGGAGACTGTCAGTATGTCGGGGTTTTCAACGATATAGTGGTCCTCGTTGAGTGTCGTGCTGTAGTGTATCGCCGAGCCGCGTCCGGAGGAGAGGCTTCCCGCGAGGTCAATGCGTCCCAGATAGTTTCGCTCAGAGCCGCCGGGCGCTATTCCGAGCACCTTCCCCGCGAATTCGGCCGAGCCGGCCGGTGCTCGGAAGTCATAGGGGTCGGAGGCTACGTATTCACCGCTCACGAAGAGGCGACCACCCTTGTCGATGAAGTGGGTCAACTCCTTCTGGAGCTTTTCCGGGAAGGCGATATACCGGCATCCCATGTAACCCGCTCCTGTCACGGTCGCCTTCTGCTTGCCGAGGATCAGGTCCACCGTCTTGTAATCGGAAAGCCTGACCTCGCCGTTCTCTACTGCTCCGAGGCTCGTTGATATGAAGCCTCTCCCCGAGGCGGCTATCGATGCGCCGTGCACTGCCGGATAGTCGAAGGTGTTGCCTGCTATGACTGTCGACGCGTATTCATCGCTGCTGCGCCCGAAACGCTCGCCGGCACTGCGGTTGTATTCAGTCTGATAGCCGGTGAACGAGATATCGTGGATGTAGGGCACGCCGAAATCGGTCTCGGCATTGAATCCCGCCATTCCGTCGGCGCTGAAGCTCGACGGGGCGCTGATGCGTGTGAAGCCGTTTATGATGAGCACCGGATCCTTGCCGTCGGGAGCCTCGCGGAATGAGAGCACCTCCGAGGGGAACGACATCCCGCCCTTGTTGGCGGCGATCACCTTAAACGAGTGAATGTCGTTGTCATTGCATTTCAAGGTGAAATGTGTGGCGCCTGTCTCGCCGATCCTGTGGAATCCGAGCTCTCCCTCGCTGCGTTCGTAGATGATGTATTTCTCGGCTTTGGCAGTCTGCTCCAGAGGGTCGTCGGTCGGGCGCCACGACAGCTTGTAATGTCCTTTCTTCTGGCGCTCGATGGAGAAGTCCTTCACCGGCAGCGGCTGTATCACTACCTCGCGGCTCTTGCGCTCGGCCACGAAGCGGGCTATGGCCTTGTAGACGGCGCGCCCCACGAGAAATTTGAACGAGGGATCGAGTCCGTAACGCATGTCGCCGAAGTTCTGATGGCTCATCAGCTCGATAAGGGAAGTGGGCACTTCCGGCACACGGGCCTCGACATACGACTTGTCCCACATCGAGCGGCGTGTCCAGTCGGGCTCATAGGTCTGGCGGATGTCGGTGGTGATCTGGCGCATCAGCATGTCGGTGAGCATTCGCGAGTTGATGCGCGGGGTGCCGTCTACATAGGAGTCGCCCCCATTGGTGTAATAGATGCCGAGTGTGCCCACTATGGAGTCGTCGATTTTCTTTCCGGCATCGGAATGAAGGGCCATGGTGACATCTACCGGTATCTTGAGGCCGTCTCGGCCGGGAAGCACTCGTGAGCCACCGGCGAGATAGTTCACCCAGTGTCCCCTTGAGGTGTAGTCGTCTTTGTAGTCGTCGGTTCCCTCGTAGGGTGAGTAGACATAGTCGGGCATTCCGGCCCATTGGAGCCAGTAGCGTGCTCCTTCCAGATAACGGGGCATTCCGGATATCTTGAACGTGGGCGCCGGGCGGCAGGACGATGCCTGGAGGGGGTCGGCCTGCTGAGGCTCGCCGTCGCTCTCGTCGTTGGCGTTCTCGTTCTGTTCTCCCTGGGTTTCCTCATCTTCCTCATCCTCTTCCTCTGAAGTGTCCTCGGGTGTTTCCGTGGAATCGAGGGGAGTGGATGGATCCACAAAGACATCGCTTCTGTGGGGGCTTCTCGCTATGTTGCCCATGCCGCCGCCGATTTTCACGGCGTCGGCTGTCAGTATCTTGCCGGCCCCTTTCTGCGATAGGTTGGAGAGTGTCACCACCGGCTCTGTGTCGCTGTAGCCGGCTTCCAGCGGGAATGTGCCGAGATATATCCATGTGCCTCCACCCATCGTCTGGTTTACGCGATACTGCTTCGACCCTCCCGAGTAGTTCACGGTGTAGAGGGCGTCTTCCGTCGAGTTCGGAAGCGATTTGTAGCTGACATATACCGCGTATTCGCCGTCTTCCGGTATGTCGGCATACCATGCGGCAAGCGACGGCTTGCCCGAGCTCACGGTCGTGGTCTGCCGGTAGGTGCCGTTCTCAAAGGGGTTCTCGGTGTCGCGGAAGTCGGGCAGGTCGTAGATGAATCCCTCGCCTTCGCCTGTGGCCCACGCCCTGGAGCCGGTCTGCTCGCGGTAGGTGGTCTGAGAGTAGACGGCTCCGTCGGGATTGATGTCGTTGTCTACTATCACCTCGTTGCGGTTGATGTCACGCTCGCGCGGCAGCATCACATAGGCGCCGGCGTTCTCGAGCATCGGGGCTATATAGGGGAGCACGTACCCCATGGTGTAGGTATCCTCGCATACCTGGAAGAGAAGCGGACGCTGCCACATCCATCCTCCGGCCGAGGGACGGTAGTAGCGTCCGTGGCTCGGCCATAGCGCCACTATGTCTCCCTCCATCCCGTTCACGGGATGCACGTCGGGATTTTCCTCCACCACGAAAGGGATGTTCTTTCGGTATTGCTCCGGCAGCTTGTCGACCTCCGTGATGTAGTAGGAGAGCGATTTGTCTCTTACGTTGAGAGTCACGGTGTAGTCGGAGAGGGAGTCGGGGAGGGCGTCGACGGCGCTCTTCCTGAGGTTCATGATCAGGTCTCTCGTCACCGGGAGATAAGTGAAGTTCTCGTTGAGGTTCAGTCTCGCTATCCTGCTTTGCCTGTCGGGCATCACGCTGTTGACGCGCAGGCCGCCGGGATTCACGTTGTCGGGCACAGCCGCAGTCACGGCGTCGTTGATGAGCAGCGTAAGCGAGTCGCTGAGTATCTTCTCCTCCGGAGGAGTGTATTGCTTGTGCTGTATGGTGTTGTTTCTCTTCGCCCTCGACTTGCGGCTCTTGCCTGAACGCTTCTTTTTAGATGTCTTCTTTTTAGATGTCTTCTTTTTCGACGATGTCGATTTCTTCTTCTTCTTCTTCGATGAAGAGGTCTTCTTCGACTTCTTCTTTGATGTCTGTGTAGTCTTGGCTTTCGACTTTCTCGGCGCCGTTTCGGAAGCAGTGCCGAATGCGCAGGCCATCAGCAGCGTGCAGATGATGGCATAGATGGTTTTTCTTATCATTTTCCGGTTTGTATGCAGAATTAAATGAGACCCCTGTAATATGGACGCCGGGTGTCGCCCGGCCGTAATTCTGCAACAAAAATAGTGCAAAAAAATGAAATTTGCAACTCTTGTATTTATTTCTTAATTTTGTAGACTGAAAGGGCGACGGCCGCGGCTGTCGCCGGTTTACCCCGTCAAATGTAATCTAACACATCTAATATTATGCCGACAAAACCATTCCATTATCAGGAAATGTTTCCGCTTGGCCCCGACACTACAGAGTATCAGCTCATCACCAAGGATTATGTGAGAGTTGAGAACTGGAACGGCCACGAGATGCTCGTGGTCGACCCCGAGGCCCTCACACTCATCGCCAATGTGGCAAGCCACAACTGCTCGTTCATGCTCCGCCGCGAGCACAACGAGATGGTGGCTAAGATTCTTTCCGATCCAGAGGCTTCCGACAACGATAAATATGTGGCCCTGACCATGCTCCGCAACGCCGAGGTAGCCGCCAAGGGTGTGCTCCCGTTCTGTCAGGACACCGGTACGTCGATCTGCGCCGGATACAAGGGCCAGCAGGTATGGACCGGCTGCGACGACGAGGAGAAGATCTCGCTCGGAGTCTACAAGACATACACCGAGAACAATCTGAGGTATTCGCAGAACGCCCCCCTCAATATGTACGACGAGGTCAACACCGGGTGCAACCTCCCCGCACAGATCGATATCCACGCGACAGAGGGCGATGAATACAAGTTCCTCTTCATCGCGAAGGGCGGCGGCTCGGCCAACAAGACATATCTTTATCAGGAGACAAAGGCCATCCTCAATCCCAAGACCCTCGTACCTTTCCTCGTGGAGAAGATGAAGACCCTCGGCACCGCCGCATGCCCGCCCTATCATATCGCGTTCGTGATCGGCGGCACTTCGGCCGAGGCCAACCTCGCCGCCGTGAAGAAGGCTTCCGCCAAGTATTACGACAATCTCCCCACCAAGGGCAATGAATACGGCCACGCCTTCCGCGACGTGGAGCTGGAGAAGGAGCTTCTCGAGCAGGCCCACTGTCTCGGTCTCGGCGCCCAGTTCGGCGGCAAGTATTTCGCCCACGACATCCGTGTGGTCCGCATGCCGCGCCACGGCGCCTCGTGCCCCGTAGGCATGGGTGTGAGCTGCTCGGCCGACCGCAATGTCAAGGCCAAGATCAACCGCGACGGCCTCTGGATCGAGAAGCTCGACGAGTTCCCCGGCGAGCTCATCCCCGAGGAGCTCAGAAACCAGGGTGAGGGCGAGGTCGTGAAGATCGACCTAAACCGTCCGATGCCCGA
Organism: uncultured Bacteroidales bacterium; assembly: GCA_900554345.1. Classification (GTDB taxonomy): domain Bacteria; phylum Bacteroidota; class Bacteroidia; order Bacteroidales; family Muribaculaceae; genus Lepagella. The sequence goes on from USHH01000002.1 coordinate 24,756, forward strand.
GATCCTCGCCGAGCTCGACAAGTATCCCGTCTCGACACGTCTATCGCTCAACGGCACGATCATCGTGGGCCGCGACATCGCCCATGCCAAGATCAAGGAGCGTCTCGACGCAGGCGAGCCCATGCCGCAGTATCTCAAAGACCATCCCATCTACTACGCCGGGCCGGCCAAGAAGCCCGAGGGCATGCCTTCCGGATCCTTCGGCCCGACTACAGCAGGACGTATGGATCCCTATGTCGACCAGTTCCAGGCTGCCGGAGGTTCAATGGTCATGATTGCCAAGGGCAACCGCTCGCAGCAGGTCACCGACGCCTGCAGGAAGCACGGCGGTTTCTATCTCGGCTCCATCGGTGGTCCCGCCGCTATCCTTGCCCAGAACTCCATCAAGAATGTGGAGCTTCTCGAGTATCCGGAGCTCGGCATGGAGGCCATATGGAAGATCGAGGTGGAGAATTTCCCCGCATTCATCCTCGTCGACAACAAGGGCAACGACTTCTTCAAGCAGATCAAGCCCCGCTGTCCGCTCGACACATGTAAGTAATTCCATATTTTTTCAGGGCTGCGGAGGACGGTAGGATGCCGGCGCCGCAGCCCTGAAACTAACCTTAATCTTTATAATATGTTGCAGATTTTCAGATTGCTGCCCCTTGCAGCCGCCATGCTGATGCCGCTGGCTGCCCGGAGCGCCACAAAGACCGACGCCCCGGCCATCGTCAATGGCGAGGTCTGGCTCGACACCGACGGCAATCCCATCAATGCCCACGGCGCAGGCATGCTCTACCACAACGGCCGCTACTACCTCTACGGTGAGTATAAGAAAGGGGAGACCATCCTTCCCGACTGGGCCACATGGGAATGCTACCGCACCGACGTCACCGGCATCGGATGCTATTCAAGCCCCGATATGGTCAACTGGACTTTCGAGGGAATCGTGCTCCCCGCCGAGCCCGACGACTCCTCGAGCGACCTTAACCCCGCCAATGTGCTCGAGCGCCCTAAGGTGGTCTACAATCCCAAGACCGGCAAGTTCGTGATGTGGATGCACGTAGACAGCGCCGACTACGGCAAGGCTGCCGCAGGCGTGGCCGTGGCCGACAAGCCTACGGGTCCGTTCAGGTATCTCGGCTCCTTCCGCCCCAACAACAGCATGAGCCGCGACCAGACGATCTTCGTCGACGATGACGGCAGGGCATATCAGTTCTCATCTTCCGAAAACAACCAGACTCTTCATATCAACGAGCTGACCGACGACTATCTCCGTCCAACCGGTCGCTTCACCCGCAATTTCATAGGTGACGCACGCGAGGCTCCCGCCGTGTTCAAGCACGACGGAAAGTATTATATGCTCTCCAGCGGCTGCACCGGGTGGGATCCCAACCACGCCGAGATTGCAGTGGCCGACTCCATTATGGGACAGTGGACCACCATCGGTGACCCCTGCACAGGTCCTGACGCCGACAAGACTTTCTACGCCCAGAGCACCTACGTACAGCCCGTACACGGTAAGAAAGACCTCTACGTGGCCATGTTCGACAGATGGAACAAGCTCGATCTCGAGGACTCCCGTTATGTATGGCTCCCCATCGATTTCTCCGACGGTAAGGTCACCATTCCCTGGAAGGAGAAATGGAGCCCAGCCGACTACGCCGACCAGCCCCGCTTCGAGGCCGGCGACGGCACTTTCCTGCTCAACGGCGAGCCTTTCGTGGTGAAGGCGGCCGAGCTCCACTATCCCCGCATTCCCAAGGAATACTGGGAGCAGCGCATTCAGCTCTGCAAGGCCCTCGGCATGAACACCATCTGCCTCTACACTTTCTGGAACGCCCATGAGCCCAAGGAGGGCGAGTTTGACTTCACAGGTCAGAACGACCTCCGTGAGTTTGTGAAGCTCTGCGAGAAAAACGGCATGAAGGTGATTCTCCGTCCCGGTCCGTACGTGTGCGCCGAGTGGGAGATGGGCGGTCTGCCATGGTGGCTCCTCAAGAACAAGGACGTGCGCCTGCGCGAGAACGACCCCTACTTCATGGAGCGCGTCGATAAGTTCCAGAAGGCCGTGGCCGAGCAGGTGGGCGACCTCACCATCGCCGACGGCGGCCCGATCATCATGGTGCAGGTAGAGAATGAGTATGGCTCCTATGGCACCGACAAGCCTTACGTCTCCGCCATCCGCGACATGCTCCGCAAGAATTTCGGCGACAACGTCACCCTCTTCCAGTGCGACTGGTCGTCCAACTTCCTCAACAACGGCCTCGACGACCTCATCTGGACGATGAACTTCGGCACCGGAGCCAACATCGACCAGCAGTTCGCCAAGCTCAGGGAGGTCCGTCCCGACAGCCCGCTGATGTGCTCCGAGTTCTGGAGCGGATGGTTCGACAAGTGGGGGGCCAACCACGAGACGCGTCCTGCCGAGGACATGATAGCAGGTATCGACGAGATGCTCTCCAAGGGTATCTCCTTCAGCCTCTACATGACTCACGGAGGTACCAACTGGGGCCATTGGGCCGGCGCCAACTCTCCCGGTTTCGCTCCCGACGTAACTTCCTACGACTACGACGCCCCCATCTCCGAGTCTGGCCAGATCACTCCCAAATACAATCTCCTCCGCGAGACCCTCGCCAAGTATAACGACGGCAAGAAGCTTCCTCCGGTGCCCGCCACCATCAAGCCTGTTGCCGTCAAGGAGTTCCAGCTCACCGAGGTCGCTCCTCTCTTCGCCAATCTTCCCGAACCTAAGGAGGATATGGAGCTGCGCACAATGGAGGAATACGACCAGGGCTTCGGCAGCATCATGTATCAGACCACCCTTCCGAAGCTCGACGAGCCCGCTCTGCTCACTGTCGACGAGGCCCACGACTTCGCCCAGGTGTTTGTCAACGACAGGTATATCGGTAAGCTCGACCGCCGCAACGGCGAGAAGGAGCTCATCATCCCCTCCTGCCCCAAGGACTCGAAACTCAGCATCCTCGTGGAGGCTATGGGCCGCATCAATTTCGGCCGCGCCATCAAGGACTTCAAGGGCATCGTGGGCAAGGTGACGCTCACCGAGCAGAAGGATGGCTTCAAATACGTCTGCGACCTCAAGGACTGGAAGGTTTATCAGCTTCCCGACGAGCTCGACTTCTATGAGTCGATGCAGTTCCAGCCCATGGCGTCGGTATCGGCAGACGACCAAGGACGCCTCCCGAGAGGTGTCTATCGCGGCACTTTCAATGTCTCCAAGCCTTCCGACACCTTCCTCGACTTTAGCTCATGGGGCAAAGGTCTTGTCTACGTCAACGGTCATCCTCTCGGCCGCATCTGGGAGATCGGCCCGCAGCAGACGCTCTACACTCCGGGTCCCTGGCTGAAGAAGGGTGAGAACGAGATCGTGGTGTTTGATATCGTCGGTCCCCGTGAGGCTATCGTTGAAGGTCTCCGTGAGCCGCTCCTCAACCAGCTTCTCGTGAAGAAGCCGTTGACCCACCGCGAGGAGGGTCAGGAGCTCGACCTCAGCGGCATGACGCCGGTGCTCGCCGGTGAGTTCGCACCCGGCAACGGCTGGCAGGAGCGCAAGCTCGACAAGCCCGTCCACGGCCGCTATCTGGCGTTTGAGGCTCTCGACGCCATCGACGGCAAGGATGTGGCCGCCATCGCCGAGTTCTACGTGCTCGACGGCAACGGCCAGCGCCTCAGCCGCGAGCCATGGACTGTGGTCTATGCCGACAGCGAAGACATGAAGGGCGTCAACCGTAGCGCCGACAAGATCTTCGACCTTCAGGAGTCGACCTACTGGAGCACAGTGCCCGGCACTCCCTATCCGCATGCCTTCGTCATCGACCTTGGCGGCGAGAAGACAGTGAGCGCAATCCAGTATCTTCCGAGAATGGAGAGCGACGTGCCCGGCGCCATCAAGCGCTTCAAGGTCTACGTCAGCGAGACTCCCTTTAAATATTGATTAGCGAGGTGCCCGTTAAGGGCGCCGACAGAATAGGGGAGGCGGTTTCCAGTCCCCGGCCATCAGCGCCGGCCTGGAGACCGCCCCTCCTTTTTTCTACCTGAACTTTCTTTTCATCTAATCCGCTTACCCGGCAGTCCGTGTGTGGAAAATACCACCGGCATTCACCGCATTTATGCGGTGAATATTTTGCGGATTCTCCGCAAATCACTAAATTTGCCGCATGAGAAGTACACGGATACATAGTATTTTTGCGACATCAACGACCTAATTTGCAAAGAGATGCCTCGCCCGGGCGGAGAAGGCGGCCGCAATGCCAACTACCTCCTCTGGCGTAGTGGTATCTCTGCTGACTATTAACTGACGGGCTATCTCCCTGTTGGGGAAACCCTGTTTCTTAAGCTGCATCGCCAATTAGAAAACTTGAGCCACTGGCAGTCTGTGGTAGCCGTCCTTACTCCGAATATGTAATCGGCGATGCGTGTAATTATCAGTCCCAACCGTTCCGAGGTGGCAGCCGAGGTATCAATCCACGCCCCCGCGTATGATGCGATCTGGCCACTCTCAGAAAAGACAGATGGGCCGTGATTTCAATCCACGCGCCCACACGGGGCGCGATTGGCGGGTTTGTTATCGGCAGGGTGTGTCTCTTCTGTTTTAAACTGTCGGGCGATCTCCCGGCTGGAGATACTCTTTCTCTTAAGCCGCATCGCATCGCCAATAAAAATCTAGAGCCGCTGGCCGCCCGTAGTGGCCGCCCTTACTCCGGAATATGTATTCCTGTTATCGGCGAGGTTGATAGTTGGGTCGAATTAGGCTGCCCAGTACCAATCAGTTTTTTCCGATAGTGTCGGGAAAAATCATACAGATTCCGGATTTGTTATACCTCTTCGACAGTCCAGCCGAAAGAGGTTTCGACATGCTTCTTGAAATCATCAAAGTTGTTGCCCCATTCATTGCTGACTGCGAAGCGCGTTCCATCAGCCGCGGTCAGTATTTCTTTGGGATCAAGAAACCAACGGGCTGATTCTGTTTTATTAATCTCTTCACGATTATGGATATCTTCCAGGGTACGAACTACTCCATAACTGCCTTGAAGTGACCTTGGAAACATTTGCTCGATGTCTGAAAAAGAAGCATCCGGGAATTGCTGGATAAACAGACACACAGATTCATAGACTGCACGATTTTTCGATAATGGTTCCGACCCATTGATTGAAAACAAGCTCCGCTTACCTTTGGATTTGGCCAGGGTCGTCCGTAAGTATGCCGAGCCTGCTTCATCGTCGCCATCCATGATGATTTCAAGTTCTATATCAAGCAGCTTAGCTACACCTTTGAGACAAGATATAGCACGATGATTTCCCATATTGACATATATCCACCAACCATCTACATTCTTTTGCCATGTGCGTCGAGGTTCGGTAGGGCGTTGCTCTTTGCCTATCAGGGGGTACCCTTTGAACATCTCTCCTCGGAATTTGGATGCTCGTTCCAATCCCATGTAGCGCAGAGCTTCTATCATTGTGCGTCGTGCAGTGGTATGTTTAACAATCTTACCATCGGCAAATTTCACTGTGAAACCTATGCTAGAACTACGCTTACGTCCAGAGTCGGAATTATCGTCGTTTATTTCATCTTCATCGGCTTCGCTATCTTCAGTTTCTTCATCGTCAATACTTTTCACAGATTCAAAGATCTGGGAGATGTCGACTTTGCATGAAGAAGCAACTCGTACCAATTTACCTTCTGAATATTCTGCTGCAAAAGTTATGTTGTCAAAGCTTGGCAGTTCGACTTCATCTGGGAGATGTCCTGTAAACATGTCAAGAGCATTCTCGAGCAACACCTTTTCAGCCCCCTTGATCTCGTTTAATAATTCCGAGGGCACTTCTCTATTGTATTTCAGAAAGATTTCCCTCTCTGCATAAAGACTTTTAAGATTGTTCATGGCGTTCATTAAATATAATGATTGATTCAAGGATGTTGAATTCAGCAACAAAGATAAACTAAAAATTTATAATATGCAATGATTTACGGCTATATTCGAGTCAGTTCAGATAAACAGACGGTAGAAAACCAACGTTTCGAGATAACTAATTTCTGTAAACGAGAGAATTTGAATGTCGATGGATGGATTGAGGAAACCATTTCAGGCACTAAAGCCTACAATAAACGTCAACTCGGTATGCTGTTGAAACGCATACAAAAAGATGACTTGATTATCTGCGCAGAACTCTCACGACTCGGTAGAAACCTCTTCATGATTATGGAGATTCTTAATATATGCATGACAAAAGAGGCAAAGGTATGGACAATCAAGGATAACTATCGACTTGGTGATGATATTCAATCGAAGGTGCTTGCATTTGCTTTTGGACTGTCAGCTGAGATTGAACGCAACCTCATTTCGCAAAGGACAAAAGAAGCCCTTGCTCGTAAAAAAGCCGAAGGTGTAACCCTCGGACGTCCTAAAGGGCGTAAGAGTTCTCCTGACAAATATAAGCTGAGCGGAAAAGAAACACTTATTCATGAATTGCTAAAGGAAGGTGTCTCAAAACGAAAAATCGCAAAGATTTGCAAGGTAGATAGGAATACACTCGCTCGTTTTATCAATATGATGGAAGGAAAATGAGCGATTTCGTGCGGCAAAATGCTGTGGTCACCGATTTCGCCACCTCTGACTCTTGGGTCATATTATCGTCCATAGAGCAGAGTATTAAGCGCAAAATCGAAGCAATAGGCGTACCCCTCAAAGATTGGGATATAAACATATATCGCGGTGTTCTTACTGGCTACAACGAGGCATTCATCATTTCTACTGAAAAAAGAAATGAGATTCTTAATAATTGTCAGAATCCCGAAGAACGTCAGCGCACTGAGGAATTAATTCGACCCATTCTTCGTGGCCGCGACATCAAGCGTTACGGCTACGACTGGGCTA
>USHH01000003.1 GCA_900554345.1 uncultured Bacteroidales bacterium
CCTTTAGCAGGCGCTTGCCGGCGGCGCCCGGTGGCAAGGGAGAGCGGTCCTTCTCGAAGCCGTCCTCGATGAGCATCCATCCCTCTCCGTCGCGCTCGAGGGTGAGGGAGCGGTCCTTCTTGAACGTTGCCAAGGTGAGCGACTTCAGCCCCTTGTCGGCCGGACGGTCGCGGAGCAGCAGCCATAGCAGCGGAGTCACCACTGCGAGGATTATGAGGCCGAATACGAGATATCCCCTCTCCCAGCCCCATCCGGTGAGTATATAACCCCCCAATGGATTGAAGAGCATGCCTCCGATGCCGGAGGAAGCGCTGCATATGCCGAAGAGCAAGCCCACCCGGCGGCTGAACCACCGGTTGATCAGCGTGGGGAAACAGAGATAAAGAAGAAACGCCAGAGAGACGCCTATAAGGGCTCCCGCTAAATAGAACTGATAGATCTGCGTCATCAGCGACATAAGCGACATCATGACGCCAAGCAACGCTGAGGCAGCCGTGATGATGACCCTGGCGCTCCAGCGCTCGAGCATTCGCCCTGCGACTCCGAGCATAAGGGTGGAGGTCAGGAAACTGATCGACATATACATTCCGAACTCACCTGTCGACGCGCCGATGCTGCTGCTCACAGGCTGATAGAAGATGCCGGCACAGCTCATGGAGAGACCTACGTCGACTCCCATCACGAGGCAACAGCAGATGAGGATCACGTAGCCATAGTGGATACGCGGTGTTTTATTGTCCATTTGTAGATTTAAGGGTTATGTGGTTGTCCTCTTGCAGAGAAAACAAAAAAGAGGCAGGGCGCGTCTCGCGGCGCACCCTGCCATTACATTTATAACTCAATATTCATCTAAAGATCGTTTTCAGCTATCAGACCCCGAACATCGTGAGGAATCCGGCGGATGCCTCTACCGATGAGACGCAATACTGATAGATATAGGGCACGAGGCCGAAGAATACGATTCCGGCAACGCATATCCAGAGCGCGATGCGTGAGCCGCAGTCGCTCCTGAAGCTCTCCACCTTCGGTGCCTCCGGGCTGATCCAGATGGCCTTCACCACAAGCAGGTAGTAATAGAGCGAGATGATCGTGTTGATCAGCGCTATGAGCACGAGCATGTAGAGGGCCATGGAGCCTGTGCCGGTGACGGATGTGAAGATGAGGATCTTGCTGAAGAATCCGGCGAAAGGAGGAATTCCGGCGAGAGAGAACATGGCAAGTGTCATGGCGAAGCTGAGCCACGGGTTGGTCTTATGCAGCCCGTTGTAGTCGTCCATGCTGAGCCGCCCTGTCTGGTTCTCGATAGTGGAAATCACGGCGAAGGCGCCGAGGTTGCTGACGATGTAGACGAAGATATAGAATATCATCGAAGCCAGGCCGAGGGTGTCGGCCGCCATGGCGCCGAGCATGATGTAGCCGGCCTGCGATATCGAGGAGAATGCCATGAATCGCTTCATATTCTTCTGGCGTATCGCGAAGAGGTTGCCGACTGTGATAGTGGCGATGATCACTGCATAGAGCATCCACTCCCATGCGTCGCTGTAGACGCTGCCGAAACACTGTGTGAAGATGATGAAGAATGCGAAGGCTGCCGAGCCTTTCGAAATCACCGACAGATAGCTGGTGATGGCTGTGGGAGCACCCTGGTATACATCCGCCGTCCAGAGATGGAAGGGCACGAGCGAGAGCTTGAAGCCGAGACCGGCAATCACAAATGCGAGAGCCACGATGAGCAGTCCGCTCATGCTGCCTGTCTGAATCGTGACTGCCAGATCCTGGAAGTAGAGTGAGCCGCCTGAGAAAGCGTAGACAAAGCTCAGACCCACCAGGAGAATCGCCGAGGAGAACACGGCTGTCATGATGTATTTCACGGCAGCCTCGTGGCTCTCGTAATGGTTCTTGTTGAAAGCCACCATTGCGGCGAGCGGAAGCGAGGCGGACTCAAGACCGATGATGAATAGAAGGAAATGGCGGGCCGACACCATAAGATACATGCCGAAGAGCGTCACGAGCAGAAGCTCGTAGAACTCACCCTTTCTTATCGCCACTTCATCGCTCTCCACCCATTTTGCCGACTGGAGGAATACAATGAATACTCCGATGTTTAATATTGCCTTTATAGCATTGGTTGCGCTGTCGTTGACATACATACCGCCGAACACCGTCTCACCGCTCGCCGGAATGACCCAGATGGCTACTGTGCCTAAAGCGAAGAGCACTGTAGTGAGCGGGGTGAGGAAGCATTTCCGGCTCTTGTCGCCGGCTATCAGATCGGCGAAGAAGACCACGAGGAATATTCCGAGAACTATGAGCTCCGGAATCATCGCACCGAATTGTGAATAGTCCATTTTATTGAAATGTCTGTAAGGTTAGTCAATTTACTTTACACAGCAGCCTGTATGGCATTGATGATCGGAACGAAACTATGCTGGATAGTCTCGTTGATCCAATTGGGGAAGCAACCGATACCGGCAATGCAGACTATGAGCGTCACTGTGGAGAAACGCTCCCACCATGTGGCATCTGTGAGCTCGAGGTGGTGCTTGTCCTGCACCGGTCCGAGCAGCAGCTTGCCGACGACACGGAGGATGTAGACCGCAGTGATCACAATCGACGCTGTGGCGCAGATCACGAAGACACGATGGAAGAGGTCGGCGTTCTGGAACGATCCGAAGAAGATCGTCATCTCAGCCACGAAGCCGGAGAGACCCGGAAGACCGAGCGACGCGAAACCGGCGATCATGTAGCAGACACCAAGATAAGGCATGATCTTCATCAGGCCGCCCATCTGGCGGATGTCGCGGGTGTGGGTGCGGCCGTATATCATACCGATCAGAGCGAAGAAGAGGGCTGTCATCAGACCGTGGCTTAGCATCTGGAGGATGGCGCCGGTCATTGCCGTGGTGTTGAGCATCAGGATTGCGAAGAGCACCATGCCGCAGTGGCTCACCGAAGAGTAGGCATTGATATATTTGAGGTCGGTCTGCACGCAGGCCGAGAAGGCGCCGTAGACGATACTGATGCCGGTGAGGATAATGAAGATCCACGCCAGCTCAATGGCGATGCGGAAACAGCCGTATCCGCCAAGCTTCATGAGCACGCCGGCGTGAAGCATCGACACCGCCGTAGGGGCGCAGGCATGACCGTCGGGGCTCCATGTGTGGAAGGGGAACATGGCACCCAGCACGCCGAAGCCTACGAAGGTGAAGCAGAAGAGCATATATTGCCAGCTTGCATCGATCGACGCGTTGTGGGATATCTCGAGGATGTTCCATGTACACTGTCCTCCTTCGGGAGCGCTGTGCCAGTAGATGCCGAGCAGACCGAGCATCAGGAATGCGGAGCCGCCCATCAGCATCAGCGTAAGCTTCATTGCCGAGTATTCCTTGCGCCCTGTGCCCCAAACGCCAATCAGCAGATACATCGGGATAAGAGCCACCTCGTAGAACATGAACATCGTGAACATGTCGATCGAGATGAAGAATCCGAATACGCCGGTCGATAGCAGGCAGAACCATAGGAAGAAGTTCTTGGGAAGCGGGGTGATTTTCCAGGAGGCGAACGTCCCCGCGAACACTATGATTGCGCTGAGCATTAGCATCAGCACCGAGATGCCGTCGACACCCACAGCGAGGTGGATATTGAGAGGGGCATACCATAGCCAGCTTCCTGTAAAGAGCATCTCGTCGTCGACTCCGGCGGCGCGAAGCTGAAGGAATTGTACGCAAAGCCAGATGGCAAGAGCGAGAAGGGCAGTCGAGCCAACCACCATCACCGCGCGAATCGCCTTCATTCCGCTATTGCGGCAGAGGCCGAGTCCTATCATCATGATGACAGGAATCACTACAAACCAGATTAATATATTTGTAAACATGATTGTTAGAGTTGCGAAAGTGGTTAAGTTCAAATCAGAGCCAGCCAGGTGACAGCTGCAAGGAGCACGGCGCCCAGGAAGTACCAGAGTACGTAAGCCTGAATCTGACCGCTCTGCATGCCGCGTATGGCGAAGGATGTCTTCTGGGTAACCCATGCCATTCCGTTCATAGCGCCGTCGATTACGTGACGGTCAAACCATGCGATGGAGCGGCAGATGCCGCCGAAGATGATCTTATGAGTGATAAACATATAGATCTCGTCCCAGTAGAAGCGGTGGTAAGCCGCAGTCCACAGGCCGGGCCACATGCTCTTGACTCTTGCAGGCCATTCATTCTTCTTCCTGTACATCACTGTCGCGAGCGCTATTGCAAGCACAGCCACCGTGAGGCTGGTAGCGGCCACCGCGCCCTCGATGTGGATGTGATAGGGCTCGCCGTTCCATGTCACGAGCTCCCCGAAGGGGATGAAGCCTGCGACACACGATACGGCTGCAAGGAAAATCAGAGGCACCGACATCTGCCAGGGAGCGTCGTGCGGACGATGCTCCGCATAGTCGGGATTCTCGTCCCACCAGAAGATGAGATAGTAGAGACGGAACATATAGAACGCCGTGAGACCTGCCACCATCGTCATCCATGCACCCCAGAACCAGTGGTTGGCAAACATGGCCGCGAGCATCTCGTCTTTCGAGAAGAAGCCGGAGAAGGGCCAGATACCGGCGATGGCGAGACAGCCGATAAGGAATGTCCAGTGAGTGATAGGCATGTATTTCCTGAGCCCGCCCATCTTAGTGTAGTTGTTGGAGTGAACGGCGTGAATCAGGGCACCGGCTCCAAGGAAGAGGAGAGCCTTGAACATGGCGTGGGTAAAGAGGTGGAACATACCTGCCATGTAGCCAAGACCTGAGTAGTGGATACCCTCGATGGGACGGTCGTAGGCCACACCGAGGCTCACCATCATGAAGGCGATCTGCGATATAGTGGAGAATGCGAGCACTCGCTTGATGTCAAGCTGGGTGCAGGCAACGACGGCGGCATAGAACGCCGTGATGGCGCCTACACATGTCACGAACGTAAGCGAGGCATCGACAACGCAATAAAGGGGGAACATCCTGGCCACGAGATAGACACCGGCAACAACCATGGTGGCGGCGTGGATGAGGGCCGACACAGGCGTCGGGCCTTCCATGGCGTCGGGAAGCCAGATATGCAGAGGCATCATCGCCGACTTACCCATACCGCCGACGAAGATGAGCACCATGGCCCATGTGAGCGCTGAACAGCCCATGAATGTGGCGCCGCCTGTCGACATGAGCACGCTCTCGGGATTGTGGGTAAGAGTGATGAAGTTGAACGACTCGCTGTAGTAGCTGAGCACGAGGATACCGATGAGGAAGCCGAGGTCGGCGAAGCGGGTCACGATAAACGCCTTCTTCGACGCGGAGACAGCCGACGGCAGCTTATAGAAGAAGCCGATGAGCAGATAGGAGGAGACACCCACGAGCTCCCAGAAGATATACATCTGGAAGATGTTGGTGGCCACCACGAGGCCGAGCATCGAAAAGGAGAAGAGAGAAAGGAAAGCGTAATATCTCTGGAACCCGGGCTCATGCTCCATGTATCCCCAGCTGTAGAGATGCACCATGAAAGATATGGTGGTGATCACTACGAGCATCATGGCAGAGATCGGGTCGAGTATGAAGCCGATGTTCACCACAAGCTTCTGGGTGAAGGCGAGCCAGGTGACGTCGAAGAGCTGCACCTGCTGGCGCACACCCTCAACGATAAATTCAGGCGAACCGCTGAAAAAATATGTGAAAGCGACGATGTAGGCAAGCGTCATGGTTGTGCCCATTCCGAGAATGCCTAACACTCCGGCAGTCTTACGCGACATGAATACCCCGCCGATGCCGAGAATGAGGAACATGGCGACAGGTATGGCCAGAATCAATATTGGAAGAGTGATGCCCATATCTTAATGTTTCATTTTATTGACGATGTTGATGTCGGTGGCACCTACCGCGCGATATACATTAATGATGATGGCAATGGCCACGGCGGTCTCGGCAGCTGCGATCGCAATCGAGAACAGGGTGAAGACCATACCCTCCATCATATCGGGGAAGAGATAGCGGTTGAAGACCACGAAATTGAGGTCGGCCGAATTCAGTATGAGTTCGAGCGAGATAAGAATCGCGATGAGATTCTTGCGGGTGACAAACCCGTAGACGCCGCAGGCGAGCATAACCACGCTGGGCACCAGATACCATAACATACTTAAGTCCATGCTTCTTTATCTTTTACGGGCGACTACGACGCCACCGATGATACAGGCCAGAAGCAATACGCTGATTGCCTCAAACGGGAGAAGATACTGAAAACGGTTGGAGCCTACGAACGCTTCGCCTATGTCGTGCATAGTGATCTGCGGGCCTCCTGCGAGCGCCTCCGCCAGGGAGGTATCGTGGGGCAGCGGCATATAGAAGAGGGCGAAGAGAAGCAGGACTGCTCCTGCTGCAGAGGCTACGATGCCGAGCACACGGCGGTGTGACTCGATTGTGCCGCTCTTGTCGTCGGGCTTATGGGTAAGCAGGATCGAAAAGACGAAGAGCACCATTATGCCGCCGGCATAGACAGCCACCTGCACTGCACCGAGAAACTGGTAGCCGAGTTGGAAATAGGCCACGGCTGTCGCGAGAAGCACAAACAGCAGATAGGTGGCCGAGCGGAGGATGCGTTTTGATTTCACAGCGAGCACACTGAAAACCACAATCGCAAGCGCCACGATGAAATAGACTATGATATTGCCTACTGAATCCATTGTTATTGCGTGTTAAGCATTATTATTCGTTAGGTTTGTTGTCGGGAGCCTCGGCCTTTGGAGCTTCAGCTGGAGCCTCAGGCTTGGGGGCCTCGGCAGGAGCAGAGGCCTTTGGAGCTTCGGCAGGTGCCTCTGTCTGGGCGTCGCCCTTGGCGGCTGCTTCCTTCTCGGCCTTTATCTTAGCGGCCTTTGCGAGAGCCTCGGCCTTGATGCGTGCGAGCTTCTCGGGATCCATCGCGGGTTTGGGCGCGGGCGCTGCATCGCTGTCGGCCGGCTCCGGACGATAGTTGAGCTGTTTCACGAGCTTGTCGCGTGTGAAGACAGCCTGTTCGAAATCGTTGGAAAACTCCAGTGCTCCCTGCGGGCAGGTGGTGACACAGAGCATGCAGAACGTACAGCTACCCAAATCATACATATACTTGTCGAGCTTCCTCTTTTTCTTTCCGTCGGGGAGCTCCACCATCTTTGTGGTGAGTTGGATTGTGCCGTTAGGACAGTTCATCTGGCAGATGCCGCAGCCGATACATCTGTGGCGCCCTTCGGCGTCATATTTCAGAGTGAGCTCGGCCCTGAACCGGTCGGCAATCTGGAGGGTCTGCCTGTTTTCCGGATACTGTTCCGTAATTTTAGGAGTCAGAAGCTCTTTGCCCGTCACGGCCATGCCGGTGACAAGCGATTTAATTCCTTTTCCGACTTCAGAAAAATACTCTACTAAATTGCTCATTTGAGTGCTGTTGGTTCTTTAGAATCGTAATGTATATAAATGATGGCGCCCGTCGGCGTCTGGTTGTTATCTTTTCACCTGGCCACCGATGATATCGAGCAGCTCGGTGGTGATGCTCTGCTGGCGCAGCTTGTTGTATTCGAGCTGCAGCTGGTCGAGAAGTTTCTTGGCGTTGTCGTTGGCCGACTGCATTGCCATCACTCTGGCTGCCTGTTCTGAGGCGCGGTTCTCGATGGTGACTTCCTGCATTGTCGAGAGCACGAACATCGGCAGCACTTCGTTGAAGATCATATTGGCATCAGGCTCGAAGATATAGAGTTTGTTGTCGCTGAGCTCCTTCTTCTCCGTTGGCTTTCCCTGTATGGCCTCTTCCGTGACGGGGAAAATCTGCTTCATTACGGCCCTCTGGCGGCTCATCGAGTGATAGTGCATGTACACGACCTCCACGAGGTCGAATCTCCCCGAAAGGAAATCGCCGCGCAGAGTGTGGGTGAAGTCGTTGACTGTCTCGCCCTCCATCTTGGAGTTGATGTCTTTCCCGATCTCCACCTTGAGATGGGCGGAGGCCAGCTTGCAGCACGGTTTGTGGAGCTTGCGGCCAACAGGGAAAAGCGTGATGTCGACATTCTCTCCGTATTTGAGCCGGAGTTCATCAAGTTTCGACAGAAAGAACTTGAAAAGATTGATGTTGTAGGCTCCGCAGAGACCGTCGTCAGTGCCATAGACGACAATCGCGATGCTCTTGACGTCGCGCGACACAATGAGCGGGGAATTGAAGTCGGTGTCGGTGGCGAGGATGTGCGTCATCACCGACTTTATCTGGTTCTGGTAAGGCGTGAGCCTCTTCAGCTCAAGTTCAAACTTGTGAACCTTAGCTGAAGAGATCATTTTCATGGCGCCGGTGATCTTCTCACTCGACGACACTGAGCCGATACGTATCTTAAGAGCCTTTAAAGTAGCCATCTTTCGTTATAAGAATGAAACATATCAAAATTGCGGAGTCACGGCCGGAAGGCATCAGGCGCTATAGCGCGATGAGACCTCTGCGGCGACTTCCCTGATTTTCTGCTGCACGTCGTCGGTGAGCTGACCGGCTTTCAGCACGTCGAGCACCTCTTTCTGGTATTTTGCCTTGAGGAGCTGGAGGAACTGATCCTCGAATTCATGCACTTTCTCGACCGGCACATTCTCAAGCAGGCCGTTGACGCCGCAATAAATCACGGCGATCTGGTTTTCCACGGTCCAGGGTTTGAACTGTGGCTGGATGAGAAGCTGCTGGTTTTTGCGGCCACGGTCGATGACGCGCGCTGTTACCGGATCGATATCGCCGCCGAACTTAGTGAACGACTCGAGCTCGCGGAACTGTGCCTGGTCGGTCTTCAGCGTACCAGCCACTTTCTTCATGGCCTTCACCTGGGCAGAGCCACCCACACGCGACACCGAGATGCCGACATTGATGGCCGGGCGAATACCCTGGTTGAAGAGCGATGTCTCGAGGAATATCTGGCCGTCGGTGATTGATATGACATTTGTCGGGATATAGGCCGACACGTCGCCGGCCTGTGTCTCGATGATGGGGAGCGCCGTAAGTGAACCGCCACCCTTGACGATTGGCTTGAGCACTGCGGGAAGGTCGTTCATCTGAGAGGCCACTTCCTGGTTGTCGATGATCTTCGCGGCTCTCTCGAGCAGACGCGAGTGGAGATAGAAGATATCGCCGGGGTATGCCTCGCGGCCCGAGGGACGCTTAAGGATCAGGGATATCTCACGATAGGCAACGGCCTGCTTGGAGAGGTCGTCGTAGACAATGAGGGCATCGCGGCCGGTGTCGCGGAAATACTCGCCGATGGCAACGCCGGCAAAAGGGCTGTAGTATCTCATCGACGCTGAGTCGGAAGCCGTGGCGGCAACGACAACAGTATAGTCGAGAGCACCGAATTTCTCGAGAGTGTGGACTGTTGCGGCTACGGAAGATGCCTTCTGGCCGATAGCCACATATATACAGTAGACGGGCTTGCCGTCGAGGTAGTTCTGACGCTGGTTGATGATGGTGTCGATGGCGATTGCCGTTTTACCGATCTGGCGGTCGCCGATGATGAGCTCGCGCTGTCCGCGGCCGATAGGAATCATTGCGTCGACGGCCTTGAGGCCGGTCTGAAGCGGCTGCTTCACTGGCTGCCTGAAAATCACACCCGGTGCCTTGCGCTCGAGGGGAAGATTGATCATCTTGCCGTCGATTGGTCCTTTGCCGTCGATGGGCTCGCCGAGCACGTTGATGACACGGCCGAGAAGGCCTTCACCGACAGGAATCGAAGCAATCTCACCAGTGCGGCGCACCGACATGTTCTCAGAGACGCTGTTGACATTGTCGAGCAAAACGACACCTACATTGCTCTCCTCAAGGTTGAGGGCAACGCCCTTGACGCCGTTTTCAAACTCTACGAGCTCGTTGGATTTCACATTGTCGAGGCCATAGACGTGAGCCACACCGTCGCCTACTTCGAGCACGGTGCCTATTTCCTCAAAATTGGCCTTAGTGGATATGCCTTCGAGTTCTTCTTTTAATATATCAGATGTTTCGCTTGGATTAAGCATGGCTTTAATTGCTCCTTATAAGATTAAGTCGTAACTGTTCGAGTTCATTACTGATGGAGGCGTCCATCCTGACGGAGTCCACATCTATCAGGAATCCGCCGATGATGTCGGGGTTCACTCTCATGGAATATTCAAGAGTGGTTTTGGGGAATGCCTTTTCGACGAGCGCCTTTATCTTGTCGGTCTCGGCATGAGCGAGAGGGGTAGCTGTTGTGATCTGCACCTGCGATATATTCTTCTCCCTGCGGTAGATGTCGCGGTATGCAAGCATTATCAGATACATGAACTCCTCCCTGTGATGGGCTACGACAAGAGACACAAACCGGGTGAATACCTTGTCGGCATCTTTGCCGGCAGCCGTCACGAGCAGCTTCTCCTTGTCGGCTGCCTTCACGAAAGGGTTGGCCATCACCTTCTGCATCCCGCTGTTGTCCTGATAAGACTTTATCACGACCTTCGCAAGGGTGTAGACACTCTCGGTTGCGCCATTATCGGCCGCATATTTATATAGCGCCTTGGCATACCTGTTGGGAATCAGACCGTCGATCATCAGTTTAGTTTTTCTCTATTTCGTCCAACATTTTATTGACAAGGTCGGTCTGCGCTTTGTCGCTCTTCAGTTGAGTGCGAAGCATTTTCTCTGCAATTTCAAGAGAGAACTTGCTGACTTCGTTTTTGAATTCGAGCTCGGCCTTCTTGCGCGACTGTTCGATAGCGAGGTTGGCTGCGTCGATTACCTTTTTCGCCTCACGGGCGGCATCGGCTTTAGCATCCTCTACCAACTGCGACCTCATCTTGGACACTTCATTAAGCATCTCCGCCTGACGTTTCTGAGCTTCGTCGATATATTTTTTCGCTTCATCGCGAGCCGAGTCGAGCTGCTCCTTGGCCTGACGCGCATATTCCACACCGCGGTCGATATTGTCGGCGCGGCTGTCGATATTCTTGAGAATGATTGGCCATCCCCACTTAGCGAGGATAAAGAACAGGATGATGAAAGCTACAAACATCCAGAACACAAGGCCGAAATCGGGTGTGAATAATTCCATTATTATCAGAAATTAGAATCTTACAGTCGTAAACGGTTTTAGCTGCCGACTCACGGAGAGTCGGATGCCGCGCCCCCGCAGAGACGCGGCAATGCGCGCTCTGCGAAGGCCGGGGCCACACTGATGTTTAGATGAAGAGGGCGAGTGCGGCCACAATCACAGCAAACAGGGCAACACCTTCGACGAGGGCTGCGATCACAATCATGTTGGAGCGGATGTCGCCGGCTGCCTCGGGCTGACGGGCGATAGCCTCCATGGCCGATGAACCGATCTTGCCGATACCTATACCGGCTGCGATGGCTGCGATTCCTGCTCCAAGGGCTGCACCGAGAGCTGCCAGAGGTGCTGCTGCTGCTAAAATCATTGATAACATAATTCTTTGTTTTTAAAGTTTATTGTTGTTTATTTATTTCCTGTTTATCAAGCTTCCACTTCGGCCACGTCCTCATGGTCGGCGCCCTTTTCGTCGTGGCCGTTCTCCTGCGCCATGGCGATGAACATTGTGGAAAGCAGTGTGAAGACATATGCCTGGATAAAGCTGACAAGCACGTCGAGCGCGACCATAAAGATGGTGAATATCACTGATATCACGACCGAGCCACCGCTGGCTGCCGCACCGAAGGCCGCGAAAATGAATATCAGCATCACCAGGGTGATCACGATCATATGGCCACCCATCATGTTGGCGAAGAGACGCACGCAGAGTGCGGCGGGCTTTGTGAAGATACCGAAGATCTCGATGATCTGCATTATCGGCAGCGGGCATTTGAGCCAGATGGGCACATCGGGCCAGAAAATCTCCTTCCAGTAATGCTTCTTGCCAAGCACGTTGGTCATTATGAACGTCAGTGTGGCAAGCACGAGCGTCACGGATATGTTGCCGGTGAGGTTGGCACCACCTGGAAATATCACTATCAGTCCGAGAAGGTTCATCGTAAGGATGAAGAAGAAGCACGTCAGAAGATATGGCGCGAACTTCCTTGCCTTGTCATGAAGAGTGTCCTTGATTACTCCCGTATAGATGAAGTCTATGAGGAGCTCCAGGAATCCCATTCCCTTGCGGGGGGCCTTGAAGCCCTTGCGGGTGTAGTATCTCACCGCACTCATAACCATCCAGGTTACGAGCAGGACGGATATGAAGAGCGCCATGACGTTTTTCGTTATGGAGAAGTCAAGTGTCCTGTATTCCCGATAGTAGACATTATCCACCTCACAGTAACCGTCGACGACATTCGCTGCCGGCTCGGCGCCGGGCTTTGCCGTCTGGGCATCCGCTATGGCCTTAACCTCGGCCTCCTTCTCCTGCGAAAGGGGGAAAAGCTCTACCACTTTGTTCTTATGCTTGCTTACATGGGCAATCACAAAATGATAGACCTTTCCATCGCGCTCCACATTGTGAATCACGGGCTTCAGGTGGTGGGTCTTCTTGCCGGTGGCCAGATCCTCCTCCACTATCACTTCGGTGAGCTTTGCGGAAGAGAACATGAACCATTGGCCGTCTTCTGCCCTGACTATTACCGGAAGCGGGATACGGTAGACATGTGAGAAAGGAACCTCCCAGCCATAGCCGTCGCCAAGGTGCTCGAATATCACCTCCTTCACATCAAGGTCGCTCTTGCCCTCATCGCCCCCGGCCCGGGCAGGAAGCGCCGCGCCGAAAAGAGCAATGACGAGTGTCAGCAAGATTGAGAGCCTTTGAAATTTCATCTCATCTCATTTGTTAGGGTCGAAGCGTCAATAGACACACACTGCGACCACATTATTGTCCACATCCGCAAGGCCTCCCTTGATCTCTACCGATTTCTCCTCTCCCTCGGGTGTCCGGTAGACTACCTTGCCGGGGGTGAGCACGGAAATTAACGAGGCGTGATTGTTGAGCACAGTGAACGAGCCCAACGCTCCCGGCATTGTGACCGATTCAGCCTTGCCGCTGAACATCACCTCTTGCGGCGAAATGATTTCGAGTGTCATCCTTTTGGATTTAAATTTCTTGAATTATTACTTTACTTCTGCAAGTATCTTCTTGCCCTTGGCGATAGCCTCGTCGATCGTGCCTACATTGAGGAACGCCTGCTCGGGATACTGGTCGACCTCGCCCGCGAGAATCATCTTGAAGCCACGGATAGTCTCGGCCAGAGGTACCATCACACCGGGAAGGCCGGTGAACTGCTCTGCAACGAAGAAGGGCTGCGATAGGAAACGCTGGGCGCGGCGCGCGCGGGCAACCACGAGCTTGTCTTCATCGCTGAGCTCGTCTACGCCGAGGATGGCTATGATATCCTGAAGGTCATTGTATTTCTGAAGAAGCTGCTTCACCTGCTCTGCCACCTGGTAGTGCTCCTCCCCTACGATATTGGGATCGAGGATACGCGATGTTGAATCGAGGGGGTCGACAGCCGGGTATATACCGAGCTCGGAAATCTTACGCGAGAGCACGGTGGTGGCGTCGAGGAAGTTGAAGGTTGTGGCGGGAGCCGGGTCGGTAAGGTCGTCGGCCGGAACATAGATAGCCTGCACGGAAGTGATCGAGCCTTGCTTTGTCGACGTGATTCGCTCCTGAAGCGCACCCATCTCAGATGCGAGGGTAGGCTGATAACCTACAGCCGAAGGCATTCGGCCGAGAAGCGCCGACACCTCGGAGCCGGCCTGAGTGAAACGGAAGATGTTGTCGATGAAGAGGAGCACATCCTTACCGCCACCCTCATTGTCGCGGAACTGCTCGGCGACCGTAAGACCTGAGAGCGCCACACGGAGACGGGCGCCCGGCGGCTCGTTCATCTGGCCGAACACGAGCGTGGTCTGAGAATTGGCTACCTCATTCATATCGACATCCGCGAGATTCCACTCCCCTTTCTCCATGCCGTCGGTGAATTTCTTGCCGTATTTGATAATGCCGCTCTCGATCATCTCGCGGAGAAGGTCGTTGCCTTCGCGGGTACGCTCGCCGACACCGGTGAACACGGAGAAACCGTTGTGGCCCTTGGCGATATTGTTGATGAGCTCCTGGATAAGCACTGTCTTGCCGACACCGGCACCACCGAAGAGGCCGATCTTACCACCCTTCGAATAGGGCTCGAGAAGGTCGATCACCTTGATACCGGTGAACATGATCTCGGTGGAGATGGCAAGCTCATCGAAAGCCGGGGCAGGCTGATGGATGCCTCTGAGCTTATCACGGTTGAGGTCGGGAAGGTGGTCGATGGCATGACCGGTGACATTGAGGAGGCGTCCTTTCACCTGGTCGCCGGTAGGCACGGCGATGGGTCGGCCCAGGTCCTCGGCCTTCACACCGCGGCGTATGCCGTCGGTGCTCTCCATGGCAACGCATCTCACTGTATCCTCGCCGATATGCTGCTCCACTTCGAGAATCAGCACCTCGCCGTCGTCGCGTGTCACCTTAAGGGCGTTGTAGATAGGGGGTACATTTTCCTTACCGCCCTCGAAGGAGACGTCGATTACAG
Organism: uncultured Bacteroidales bacterium; assembly: GCA_900554345.1. Lineage (GTDB taxonomy): Bacteria > Bacteroidota > Bacteroidia > Bacteroidales > Muribaculaceae > Lepagella. The sequence goes on from USHH01000003.1 coordinate 14,526, forward strand.
GCCCGATTACCTGGGTCACTGTTCCGATATTAGCGCTCATATATTAAAAGTCGTTATTCTATAATAGTACGTGTTAATTCTTATTGAGGCATATTGTCAGAAATGCCAGCCGAGAGCCACAAACACAGCCATCAGAAGGAGGTTGGCCAGCGAGAGCGGCATGAGGTATTTCCACTCGAACGCAAGCATCTGGTCGATACGCACGCGTGGGAAAGTCCACTTAAACCAGATTATGACGTAGGAGATGAAGAAAGCCTTTCCGAGGAACCATACCACAGAGGGGATGTAGTCCATCACGGCATTGAAGCCGTCCCATCCTGGGATGTGGAGGGGCATCCAGCCGCCGAGAAACATCAGCGAGGCGATGCCCGACACGATGAAGAGGTTGAGATACTCGGCGAGATAGAAGAATCCGAAATGTATGCCGGAATACTCCGTATGGTAGCCGGCGGTGAGCTCGTGCTCAGCCTCGGGAAGGTCGAACGGGCCACGGTTGGTCTCCGCCGTAGCCGCTACTACATAAATCAGGAAAGCGATGATGGCCGGGATATGCCCGCGGAAAATAAACCATGTCTTCTCCTGTGCCCATACGAGTTCGGTGATGTTCATGGTGCCGGCAAACACCACGATGGTGATGATGGCAAGACCGAGGGAAATCTCATAGGAAATCATCTGCGCACCGCTTCGCATCGCGCCGATGAGGGTGTATTTATTGTTGGAGGCCCAGCCTGCGAGCAGGATACCGAGCACACCCACCGACGAGACCGCGAGGATGAAGAATATACCTATATTATAGTCGATGATCTGAAGGCCGCGTCCCCAGGGAAGACACGCCAGCATGGTGACCGACGAGATGATCACCAGATAGGGAGCGAGCTTGAAAAGGAAGCGGTCGGTGTTCTTTAGACAGATCAGCTCCTTGACAAGGATTTTGAACATGTCGGCAAACACCTGCATGACACCCCATTTACCGACACGCATCGGGCCGAGGCGGCATTGAAACCAGGCGCAGAGCTTGCGCTCGTAGAGGATATAGAAGAGTGCGAGCACAGTATATGTGCCGAGCACGAGCAAAGCGATGATGACACATTCAATGAGCACCACGAGCCAGTCGGCGATGCCGAGGCCGAGGAGCCAGTTGTTGAATTCGCTTGTCCAAATTCCGAAATTAAACATGTGACAAAGCCCTGTGGGCGGGTTGTTATTAAGTTTCAGTAGAGGTTAGTAGTCGGTATTGCTGAAGTTTAGCGGTCGATATCGGGAATCACGAAGTCGAGGGCAGCGCCGATTGTGATGAGGTCGGCGATCATATAGCCCGAGCATGTGAGGTCCATGACACCCACGAGATTGAAGCAGGGGCTCTGGAAGTGCACGCGGTAAGGATTCTTCTGACCGTCAGATTCGATGTAGACGCCGAACGTGCCGCGCGAGGCCTCCACCTGCTGATACCAGCGGCCGGCGGGGAGCTTGATGATCTTGGGCACCTGGGCGCGGATGTCGCCTTCGGGAATATTGTCGACGAGCTGCTCAAGGATCCTGCAGCTCTGCTCTATCTCGCGCATCCTCACCATATATCGGGAATAGGAATCGCATCCGTCGAGAAGCACCTCGTCGAAGTCGAGCTCCGAATAAACTGCATAGGGATGCTTCTTTCGGCAGTCGCAGCTCCAGTTGGAGCCTCGTCCGCTCGGGCCGGTGATGTCGTAGTTGACGGCATCCTCCTTTGAGAGATAGCCGACCTTCTTGAGGCGGTTCATGGCGATGATATTTCCGCTGAATACGGTGTGGTATTCCTTGAGAGCCTTGGGCATCACCTCGAGCAGGTGGTGGACATCCTTCCTGAAATCGGGGTGTAGGTCGGCGATGACGCCGCCGATCACGTTATAGTTCATCGACATACGGGCGCCGCATGTCTTCTCGAATATGTCGAGCACCATCTCACGCTCGCGGAATCCATAGAAGAATGCCGTAGTGGCGCCGAGGTCCATGGCCGTACAGCCGAACGACAGGAGGTGGGAGGAGATACGCATCAGCTCGTCCATCATCACGCGAATCACCTGTGCGCGGCGTGGCACTTCGAGCCCGAGGGCCTTCTCGATGCACATGCAGAGGCAATGGCGGTTCTGGTGGGCCGACATGTAGTCCATACGGTCGGTGAAATGAAGTATCTGTGGATAAGTGAGTCCCTCGGAGAGCTTCTCGATTCCGCGGTGGATATACCCGGAGACGACATCGACCTTCCTGACGGTCTCGCCGTCGACGGAAGCGCGGAAACGCATCACGCCGTGTGTGGAGGGATGCTGCGGGCCGATGTTGACCACATAGTCGTCTTCGCCGAACACCTTGCCGGGCACGGCCTTCACCTTACCCTTGGCATCCTCTACGTATGATACGGTATCGTCCTCGTTTTTCTCGTCGTCGAGCGGTATGGGGTTGAGATCCGGATTGGCGTCATAGTCCTTGCGTAGAGGATAGCCCTTCCAGTCGTTGCGCAGGAAGAAACGGCGCATGTCGGGGTGGTTGATGAACTTGATGCCGTAGAAGTCGTAGACCTCGCGCTCCTGAAAATTGGCTACCTTCCAGAGGGAGCTAACAGAGTGGATCATCGGCTCCTTGCGGTCGGCCACAGCCACCTTGACGGAAATCACCGCCCAGTCGTGGGAGGTGGATGTGAGATAATAGATGACCCCGAGCTCATCCTTCCAGTCCATGCCGACCACAGCTGAGAGCACGTCGAAGTCCAGGTCTTTGTTCTCCTTGAGGGCCTTGGCCAGAGGGAACCAGTCCTTCTCGGGCACAGTCACCAAGAGAGTGTCGCCCTCGGAGAAAGTTGCCGAGGGGCATATCTTGCTGATTATTTCTTTAAAATCGCTCATAGTGTATGAATAATGGCTGGGATTAACCTATCTGACCTTTCTCAGAGGGATGCTTTGCGAAAAACTCATCGATTTTCTCCTTGCGGTTGACGCCACCGAAGAATTTCTGAACCTTGATCTTGCGCTGTAGCTGCATCAGGCCGTAGAACATGGCCTCCGGACGGGGAGGGCAGCCGGGAATGAAGACGTCGACGGGGAGAATCTTCTCCACGCCGGGCACCACGCAGTAGGAATTCTTGAAGGGGCCGCCCGATACGGCGCAGCCGCCACACGCGATGACATACTTCGGCTCGGCCAGCTGCTCGTAGAGCCTGCGGAGCACAGGAGCCATGCGATGAACGATTGTGCCCTGCACCATGATGTAGTCGGCCTGACGGGGCGAGTTGCGTGCCACCTCGAATCCGAAGCGCGCCATATCGTATCTGGCGGCGCCGAGGCTCATGAACTCGATGGCGCAGCAGCTCGTGCCGAAGCAGAGCGGCCAGAGCGAGTTGGAGATACCCCAGTTGATGAGTTTGTCGAAATTGCCTACCACGACATTGGCGCCGGTGGCGTTGAGTTCTTCAACCAACTTGTCGATATACTCGTTGTGCTTGAAGTCCTCGTGCTTCATGCTTTTGATTTTCACGTCCATTTGAGAGCTCCTTTCCGCCAGGCGTAAGCGAGGCCAACTATCAGGATAAACATAAAGATGCCGATGCAGAGCAGACCCGAGGGGCCAAGAGCGTTCATCTTGACAGCCCAGGGATAGAGAAACACAGTCTCGACGTCGAAGATCAGGAAGAGGATCGCGAATATGTAATATCCGGCCTTAAACTGAATCATCGACTGCCCGCGGGTAGGGATACCGCATTCATAAGGCTCTGACTTCTTTACCGAGAATGACTTCGGCGAGATCAGGCGTGCAATCAGCAAAGCGGCAAACACCAGCACCGCGCCTGTGACGACTGCGGTAATGGCGAGGACACCGTTGCTTATCTCCAACAAAAGATTCATATATTCGATATATATATAAGATGTTATGCCGTTTTTATGGTATTATGGAATCGTGTCGCTGTCGCTAAACACGGTCGCGGTGCAAAGTTACTTAAAAAAACTTATATCGGCAAATATATTTGCAAGTAATACAGAAAGAGAGCGCGACGCATTGCCGCGCCGCGCTCTCCTGAAATATATCCTGCTGTGCTATGTGAGTCATATTATGACCGGCATCTGTCTCAGAAGAGGCAGTATACGCCGTTGAACATCCCGTGATAACGGTCGCCGACATTGAACTCCATGGCCACCTGGTCGAGATTGTCGGAGGTCGTGGTCATCGAGAATTTCTTGAAGGGGTAATTCGGGTTGGGCGTGGTGGCGGCTCCCTCCACTACCTCGGGGATGATATCCTCCCCAGTTATACGGTAACCGTTGGCCATAGTCTCTACGGGAAGCGATTTGAGCACCATAGCGGTGATCTTCTGCGGTTGCTGGGGCGCGAACTGGGCATTGTATATCACGACATCCGCTGTCATCTTCTCGACATCGATTACTGCACGATAGACAATCTCCTTGTTCTCGAAGCTGCCTGCATTGCCGTCCTTGTCGGTGTAATGGGTTGTAGTGGTGCCTGCATAATATGCATCCCGGCAGAATGTGCGCACGGTGTACTCATTGCCTATGTTGTATTTCAACACGGGGATTGGAGTCGGCGTGGCAATACCCGTTATGCCCGGCACTACGGTGCTGATATAGTAGACTGCCGAGGTGATTCGACCCGAGAAGTTGTTGAGGGGCAGCGAGCTGTCCTGGTTGACGTTGCCGGAGCATCCGGTAAACGATATCACGGTGCCTAACGCCGACACGGTCTGGGTGTAGGGCGTCTCTCCGGTGACGAAGGAAGATTTCGATGTGCCGAGCATAAGGTCGGCGGTCGATACCGTGAGGTTGCTTCCCTTCAGATAGAAGGAATATGTGCCGGTCGACATATAGGGCTTGACATCTGCATCGGAAGGAGTCACCAGGTTGACGATGTTGTAGACGAGCGTCTGCTCACGATTGTCGTCGCCGTCGCCGAGGCATGACGTGAGGAGGGGGGCCGCGAGGGCCACGGCGCCGAGCGCTAAGGATGATTTGATTTTCATTATTGATATCTTAAAGTGTTTCTTAACTGATAACGGAGAAGAGAGTCAAATATTGATACGCAGTGTCATGCCGATCTCACGCGGCTTGCCCCTCTGCAGGAATTCGTTGCCCATCGACACGAAATAGAATGTGTCGTAGCTGACGCTGTTGAGGTTTCTGACCCAAACCTGGAAGTCGCCCCGGCGTCCGGTGAAGGTAGCGCTGATGCCTGTGACGAAATACATGTTCTGGTGGAGGGTATTGGCCTCGTTCCAGTAGATGCGGCCGGTGCCCTTCATGTTTATGTCGAAGGTGAGTCCTGACAGCCAGGAAGTCACGTTGGGGAAGGTGTATAGCGCCTGGAGGAAGAGGGTGTTGCGCGGCACGTAAGGAAGCGCGTTGCCGCTGAAATTGTCGTGGCCGTCGAAGAAATGGATGAATGTGGCGTTGGTGTAGCCATAGTTGGCGCGGAGTGCCATCCCTTCCACAGGCTTGACGGTAAGGCTTGCCTCGCCTCCCCAGCTGCGTGTCTTTCCGGCATTGGTCATGATTCGGCCGGTGGTGGTGCCGTCGGGAAACATGGTGAGCTGCTGGTCGCGGCAGTATATATAGAATAAGGCGCCGTCGAGAAGAAGCCTGCCTCCGAGAAAGTCAAGATGGGCGCCGACCTCGAAATTCCAGCTCTGCTCCGGCTTGTAGCCCACCACCTCGTCGATGTCGTAGGAGGCGCCGACGCCCATGATGCCCATAAGGCGCTGCTGCAGCACGTCGCTGAACATCTGGGTGTTGAAACCACCCGATTTATAACCTTTCGAGATGTTGAGATATACATTGTCGTCGGCAGATATGTCGTAGAGGGCTGTGATCTTGGGAAGGAGGGTAAGGAAATGCCTTGAGCGCTCGCCGCGGTCGTCGATATCCACCGGCACGTGGCGCATCGGAGTCAGCTCGCCCCCGCCACCGGTCTGCATGATGGTGTAGCCTGTGGAGCAGTCGCTGTGATACTTGAGGGTTGTGTGCTCGTAGTCAAGCCTGACGCCGGCGGTGAAATGCCAGCGGTCGAGATCAAGACGCGACTCATGGTAGGCCGCGAGGCCCCATGTCGGAATCCTGAAATTTGAATTGAGCACAAACGACCTGGAATCCCATTGGATCGGATAGTCGGGATTGGCGGAATTGCGGTGGTCTTCTATCAGCGACGCTATCCCCTGGTTCTTGAAGGTCACCGGCGCGGTCATGTTCTGATGGCGATGGAAGGCGAAGGCGCCGAAGAGCCATCTGTAGATGCCCCCGTCGTCCATAGGCTTAAGCACGAGGTCCTGTGTCACGCCTGTCTCATGCTGCTTCTGCATGAGAGTGAAATAGTCGAGCGGAAGGAAATCCTGGTCAAGGGTAAGGTTGTCGGATATAAACTGGTAGGAAGTGATGGAGGTAAGTGAGAGCCGGTCGCCGGTATATCCCACTGTGAGCCCGTCGGAAACAGTGACGCGATGATAGAAGCATGTATCGTTGTATGAAATCTTTCCCGTCTGCACGGAGGCATATGGATAACCGCCCTGGCGAAGCATTCCGATGTTGGCCGCGTTGCTGATGCGGAGACGGGGCGAAGGATTCCACTGGGCCTTGAGCCTGAAATTGAAAAGTCTCTCGCGGTCGAGCTTAGTGCTGTCGTAGTCATTGGTATAGAATCCTGAGGAAGCCGAGAACGAGGCTATGGCTGCAATGCCGAAATTGCGGCCGAAGCGGTGATACCAGCCTGCGGAGCCCCTGAAGGGGTTGTTGGTGGCCGTCTGCACGGAAAGACGCCATCCCTGATAGGACAGGGGCGAGAGAGTCTGGATATTGATGAGGCCGGCCATGGTGTTGCGGCCGAAGAGGGTTGACTGTGGGCCGCGGAGCATCTCCACCGACACCATGTCGGAAAGGTCGAAGTCGTAGGCGTTCTTATTAAGGACAGGCACATTGTCGACATTAAGGCCGACCGACGGCTGGTCGATACGGGCGCCGATGCCCCTGACGTAGATGGTGCTTGTGATTCGTGAGCCATAATCGGGGATATAGAAATTGGGCACTACATCCGACAGGCCCTTGATGGCCACCACATTGAGCTGGTTGAGCTCGGGCGCCGTCACGATGGATGCCGCCACGGGCTGCCCGCGCAGCGATGAGCTCTGCTTTACTGCCACTACACTGACTTCCTCGAGGCCGGTGACCTGTGTGGAATCCGCCTTGGCCTCGGTCTGGGCGCGGGAAGACGCACACCATAGAGACAAGACTGTTAAGACGAGAATACATCTGACTGACATAACGGCTGCAAAATTACTGTAAAGAGCCGAGACCTGCAATCATCAAAATTGATGATTTTTAGATTTGCATATATCGCCCCATAATGGTATATTTGCAGACGCAACCAAACGAAACAACCACAATCATGAAATCCATAAAGGAAATCTACCGTATCGGCACCGGCCCCTCATCGTCGCATACGATGGGTCCGCGCAAGGCCGCCGAGATATTTCTAAAAAAACACCTTCACGCCAGCGGGTATGAAGTGACACTCTACGGAAGCCTTGCCGCCACAGGCAAAGGGCATATGACCGACCAGGCCATCATCGACGTGCTGAGCCGCAACGGTCTGCCTGTGGAAATCAAATGGAAGCCCGAGGTGTTTCTTCCCTATCATCCCAACGGCATGACATTCCGGTCGCTCAACGAAGCCGGCCTTCCCTCCGACGAGTGGACGGTCTACAGTGTGGGCGGAGGCGCGATAGAAGGTGAGGGACTGGAACACAACGATGGCGCCGAGATATATAACATGAACACCCTCAGCGAGATTATGGAATACTGCGAACGCAGCGGTCGCAGCTATTGGGAGTATGTGGAGCAATGTGAGGGCCAAGGCATCTACGACCACCTGCGCGATGTCTGGAAGACGATGCGCAAGGCTGTGGAAGACGGGCTCGCCACCGACGGGCGTCTTCCCGGGCCGCTCAACCTCAGACGCAAGGCACCGGCCTACTTCGTCAGGGCGGAGGGGTATCGAGATAATCTGCGGTCGCGCGGGCTCGTGTTCGCCTACGCGCTGGCGGTCAGCGAGCAGAATGCCTCGGGCGGAGAAATCGTGACGGCGCCTACCTGCGGCTCGAGCGGTGTAGTGCCCGGTGTGCTCTACCATCTATGGAAGAGCCGAGATTTCCCGGAAAAGCAGATGCTTCACGCCCTGGCCACCGCGGGCCTCATAGGGAATGTGGTGAAGCACAATGCGAGCATCTCCGGAGCCGATGTGGGTTGTCAGGGGGAGGTAGGCGTGGCGTGCGCGATGGCCGCCGCAGCAGCATGCCAGCTTTTCGGAGGGAGCCCCGCGCAGATAGAATATGCGGCGGAAATGGGCCTCGAGCATCACCTCGGCATGACGTGCGACCCGGTATGCGGTCTTGTGCAGATTCCCTGCATCGAGCGTAACGCCTACGCCGCCGCCAGGGCCCTCGACGCCAACATCTACTCCACGTTCTCCGACGGCCAGCACCGTGTGTCGTTCGACAAGCTCGTACAGGTGATGAAAGAGACAGGCCACGACCTTCCCTCATTATATAAGGAGACTGGCGCAGGCGGCCTTGCCAAAGACTATACCGTCGACAACGTGCAGCTCAACCGCAATCCCTCCTGACATACCGACACATATCCCTCGAGTATGTCAACATTCCGACTCCATACACTCGGCTGCGGCTCCGCAAAGCCGTCGCTCCGCCATATGCCGTCATGCTCCGTGGTGAACCATCACGAGACCCTCTACATGATAGACTGCGGAGAGGGCGCGCAGCTGGCTCTGATGAAGCAGCATCTGCCCCTCCCTAAGCTGCGCCATATATTCCTGACGCATCTACACGGCGACCACGTGCTCGGGCTGCCGGGACTCATCGGCACCATGGCGCTCCAGCAGAAAGGAGGAGAGGTGACCATCCATACTTTCGCCGACGGCAAAAGGATCCTCAGCGAGATATTCAACTATTTCTGCCGCGAGACTCCTTTCGACATACGATTCAACGTGATCGGACATGAGAACGCCGTCGTTTTCGAGAACCATGCCCTGAGAGTGCGCACTGTTGCGCTTGACCACCGTGTGGCCGCCGTGGGCTACGTCTTCGAAGAGAAACCCAAACTCCGCCATATCAACGGCGAGATGGCGAAATATCACGAGGTGCCACACTATAGGATGCGCGAGATCAAGGAGGGCGCCGACTTCGTTAAGCCCGACGGCACGGTTGTGGCAAACGACATACTGACCACGCCGCCCTCTCCCGCGCTCAGCTACGCCCATCTCGGCGACACCGTGTTTCACGGGAAGATAGCGGAGGAGGCAGGCCCTGTGACGCTGATGTTTCATGAGACCACCTATCTCGAAAGCGAGAAGGCTCTGGCAGCTCCCTACGGGCACTCCACGGCACGTCAGGCCGGCGAGGCCGCGAGGATAGCCGGAGCCCACACGCTCATCACCGGCCACTACAGCTCGCGCTACAAGGACTTCACTCCCTTCAAGACAGAGGCTGAGAGCGTCTTTCCCCGGGTAATCCTCAACGACGAGGGGCTCGTGACAGACCTGACAAAACTCTGACCTCATTGACTGTAAGAAACTTCAAGGGGGCGTGGAAAAATCCACGTCCCCTTGAGTTTATATCCACCGCTTTAAGCGGTCTCGGTAATGCTTATTTCACGATCACCTTAGCGGAAGCAGACTGCTCGCCGGCTACGACCTTCACGATGACAACGCCGTTGGCGTTTACATTGACGTAGTTGGCGCCGTTGCGGAGGTCAACGCGGTTGACCATGCGGCCGTCTACAGTGTAGAACTCGGCAACACCTGCCTGAGGCACGTCGATCATCACGCGGCCACCCTGAGTGCGCACGTTGATGTCGGAAGCTGCCACAGAGGCGACACCGGAGAGATCAGTGTTCCAGTCAGCGAAGGGAACGCGCTGTCCACCGAGCACCTCACCCGTATTGCCGTCGAGAAGCACGTAGTTGATCTCTGCATTCTCAACGTTGGTGAGGATCTTGGAGTCGGGAAGCGTGAACTCGAGCTTGCCTTCTACAGGCTCATATGCCTTGAAGCTGACCGTCATTTCCTCGCCGGAGAGGTTGGGATAGGCGGCACGGCAGACATCGTTGAACTCAAGACCCCTGACGGAACCACCGCCCTCTGTGAAGATATGGAAGAACGGAAGGGCATCCTCGGGGAAATACTGGAGAAGCTGGCTGTCGGAAGTGCCGCTGATGTAGTTTTGCTGAGCCCAGCTCTTGCCTGTCATATGGTTCTCGGTCACTATTGCGAGCACCTTGATGGCTTTGTTCTCCTGGCTGAATGTCTGCATATTTGCGAAATTGACCACTACACCCTGTGTGGCGGGATCATAGTCGATGCGTGTCACGCCACCCTTGGTATATGTCTTGCTGTGGATGAGGTCGTTGACGTAGCTGTAGCTCTCGAGCGGGTGCAGACCATATGTACGGTTGATCGAGCAGAACGGATAGCCGCCGAAACCGAGGGGAGCGGCAATCTGCGACATTTCTCTGTCGAGTGCGTCTATAGTCATGTTGTCGCCATTGTGTACTGCGGATGCCATATAGTTGCCTTGGTTCTCGCCCGGGGTGGTGAAAATTGAGTTATAATACTCAAGAGCGGCATAGCCGTAGGTGCAGTAGCCACACCAGAGGCCGGTGTTCTCCTCGATGAGGACAGTCTGCGGGAATGCCATCTCGGGGCAGAGGAATGTGCCGGATACCACCGTAGAGGGAGCGCCTTCATAGTTAGGGGTGATGGTGACAGTGTATCCCTGGGATATAGCGCCCATCATGTCGATGTTCTCGAATGCGAAGGTTGTCTGCTTCACCTTGTTGTTGACAAGCTGTGTCTCTGTGGAGTATGTTGCCTCGAAGCCGTTGTCGGTGCGGAGCACTGCCGTGAAGCCGGGTGTGGTCTGCGGAGTGCAGATACCCACGGTCATCTCAAGGCGGGGATTGTTCTCGTTGATGAGCACAGTGCTGAGAGAATTGGCGTTTGCCACAGTGATGTAGTAGGGACCGACATTGATGTAGCCGAAACCGGCCATACCGGTGGTATTGTCACAGTTGATGAAGGCAAGACGCACCTTCTTGCCCTGATATCCCGAGAGCACGTAGCGACGGGCCAGTGTCTTCACCTGGTTGCCGGAGCCCTTGACGTTACCGGAGTAGATTTCTGTGAAATCCTCCTTAGCCTCGCCGTTTTCAGAGACACAGATGCGGTAGTAGTTTTTCGAATTGTTGCCATAGGCAGCGAATTCGTATGCTATCACAAACTCGTTGTCGGTCACCTCGAACTCCGGAGTGACCAGCCACTCGTCGGATTTCTCGCCGCCCTCGAACTGGGAGGGGCTGAAGGCATATACATCCTGACCGACAGGAATCAGGCTATAGGCATTCGTGGTGCTGTAGTCTCCAAACCACTGCGCAACAGAGCCCGAAGGCTTGGCGTCGATGCCGTAGGTGGTCCACGTCAGCCCGGTGTTGTACTGGGCCTCGAAGTCAGATACCAGATATCCCGGTGTCTGGACCGCAGCGCCTGCGGTCATGGCGACGGCGCAGGCAGCCAATAAGGTAGATAATTTTTTCATTTTGTTGATTTTAAATGATAAATGATATTAATGACGTCAAAATTACAAAAAAAGTTTCAATAATAAAAATATAATTAAAATTTCGGGGCGGAAAAGATATTTTCCTCTCCGCCCCGAATATAGATAAGACATGAATTATCTGACAGTAATGACTTCTCCCCGGGAATGTGCCACGATAACCGGAGCGTATAGGCACTGTGCCTCGGCGATGCCGGAGGCATACTCCCCTTCCCGGTCGACAAAGCATTCGTAGCTGATCACGTGGCTTCCCTTGGGAAGATATGAGAAGAAGAAATTGGTGGCGTTGTCGCGGATCTCACGGTAGCAGAAGAGACCGTCAGTGGCGTTGTAGCCTGAGAGATAGTCTACAGGACGCAGGGCCGCTGCCCTCGCGTCGCAGAGCGCCACATAGTCCATGTCGCGGTCGGTCTTTACCACAATGGTAACCTTGACTTTCGTTCCCACAGCAAGCGGACCGGTAGTGGCATTTCCATTATCGCCGATCACATACAGGCTCTTGCTGACTGATATGCCGTCGGCCGTCCGGGACTTCACCTCCGCGATAGGAGCGACATACTGGCTCACCACGCCGCCCCACGACGGGCCACCGCCGGTCTTGGAGATCTCAAGCGTCTGACCCGAGGCCGTATGGGGATCAAGGTCTATCGTGAAGCCGCCGGCAGGAGTGGCCGAAGCCTTTACATCCAGCTCCCTGCCGCCGAGCCGCACCTCAGGAGCGGCATCGGATGACGTCCATTCCACACCCGACGACATAACGGCCCAGATTAGTTCTGCCGTGTAAGGCGTGGCGCCCCAGTCCTCGACCTGCTTCTGGAGCACGAGCCACTGGCGG
>USHH01000004.1 GCA_900554345.1 uncultured Bacteroidales bacterium
ACCTGCCCGATTTCCTCGTCGGTGGCCTCTTTCATCCTGATCTGTATCCAGCGGCATCCGCCGTCGATCACTGAGTGTATCTGGTCTGCCACGGGTGTCTGGCAGTCGGTGTTGGTGATATATTGCAGCATGGTTATAGCTTTTTATTGGTTCCAGAAATAGCCGAGCATCGCCGCGCCGCTGAATCCGGCATCGCGAAGCAGCGGTATCCTTTCGGGTGTCACCCCTCCGAGGGCCACCACCCGCTTCCCTTCGAGCCATGGCCGCAGACTGTCGAGATCGAACGCGCTGCGGTAGCCCTGCTTCGAGATGGAGTCGAATACGGGCGACAACGTCACATATTCATAACGCCCTGAGTCGGCCAATTCCTCGACGCTGTGGCATGATTTGGTAATTTTAACAGCATCTTCCGGAGCCATGCGGTTGCGCGAGTTGAGATGCACCCCGCCTAAGGCGTAGCGGGAGGCGAGCTCGAAATGATCGTGGAGCTTCAGCCGGCTCCGCATGCGGGGAGCGATGGAGGCGATAAGCCTCTCTGTCTCCTCAGGTGTCCATCCCGGCTTGCGGATATGCACGTAGTCGGCCTCCCCTCCTTCCAGCAGCCGCATTATGCGCTCGGCTTCCCGCTCGATGCGGTGGGGGGAGGTGATGGCTATGATCAGGAAATCCGTTGGCAGGGCCATTCCAGGGGGTGGTTATCCGCCGAAGGCAGCCGTGATCAGTGTGAGCCGGTCACCGTCGGCAGGTATGGTGAGGTCCCAGTTCTGGCGCCTCACGAGTTTGTCGTTGAGCGCCACGGCGGTGGTGCCGGCGGGGAGCTCTTTCCATTCCACTATCTCGGCGACGTTCATGTTGTCGCGCGGAAGGGCGGTTATGATGTTGTTGATAAGTATTTTCATCGCTGTTTGCTTTATAGTGTTGTCGGAAAGGCGAGCGGACCGCTCGCGCCTTTCCATTCGTATCGTTGTGAATATTGCAGATATCCCTGCATGGCCTTTCCGGCCGCTTTCATGGCTTCTGCGGGAGTGGCTCCCCTGGCGAGGGCGCAGGCCACGGATGTGGAGTAGACGCAGCCCGTGCCGTGGCGGTTGATGCCGGGCAATCTCCGTCGCGTGTCGGTGGCCGTGCTGATGGAGCCGTCGCTTTCTCTGCAGGCCATCACGTCTGTGATGGTCTCGCCGGGCTGCGAGTGCCCCCCCTTGACGACTACGCAGCTGCAGCCGAACGTCTCGAGAAAGGCTACGGCCATATCCTCCATTGAGCCATAGTCTGATAGCTTCGCGCCGAGCAGCAGCTCGGCTTCCGGTATGTTGGGTGTCACTACCGAGGCGAGGGGCAGCAGACGCTTGCGCAGCGGCCCTCCGTCCGCGCCCAGCAGGCTGCCGTCGGTGGCTTTTATCACGGGATCCACCCCCAGCCGGCATCCGCCAAGCCTTGTCTCGTATATCCTCGCCACAGTCTCTATATGCTCATGTGAGGGAAGCATCCCGGTCTTCACGGCGTCGGGTCTCATGCCCTCGATTGCGGCAGTCATCTGCTTTTCCAGCATCTCGGAAGGCACCGGCATCACGCTTCTTACTCCATCGAAGGTCTGGGCTGTGACTGCCGTTACGGCTGTGGTGGCCCATAGGCCGTTGGCCTGACAGGTACGGATGTCGGCCTGTATGCCGGCGCCCCCGATGGAATCGGAGCCCGCCACGCTCATCACGCTGCGCAGTCTCATCGCTGTCCCTCCTCTTCAGGAAGGGCCGACGCTATGTCGTCACGGCAGCGCTTCATGAGCTCGCGGGTGTTGAAGCCGTTCTCTCCCGGCTCTATGGGCTTGTGGATGGTGAGTGTGATGGTGCCCGGGGTCACGTTGTAGGTGTCGCGGGGCATAACGCGAAACGCTCCGTCGATGGTGATGGGCACCACCGGCAGCCTGAATTCAGACGCCAGCATGAACGCCCCTCTCTTGAAGGGTATCATATGGCCGTCGTGGGTGCGGCTTCCCTCGGGGAAAATCACCAGCGACATACCCCCCTTCAGTATCTTTTCCGACTGGGCGATGGTCTCCTTGATGCTTTTCAGGTTGGAATCGTCGACAAACACGTGGCCCGACCTGCGGCATGCGTAGCCAACCATGAAAATCTTCTCGAGACTTTTCTTCATCAGCCATTTGAAGTTGTGGTTGAGATAGCCGTAGATGGCCCAGATGTCGAATGCTCCCTGATGGTTGGCCACGAAGACATACGATGTGTCGGGGTCGATGTTCTCGCGCCCTTTCACCATCACCTTCACAAACATCAGGCCGCAGCACATCCGCGACCATATATGAGCCGGATAATAGCCCCAGAAATGAGTCCCGCTGATGGCCGTCGCCACTATGGTGACAAGCGCTGTCAGGAAGGTGATCACTATGAATATCGGCCCCGCAATCACCCACTGGTAGATTCTGAAGAGCAGTTTCTTCATTTCGTTCTGTCGATAGTTGATAATACTGCAAAGTTACACATTTTTATCCACATTCAGAAATTTCCCCGCCCTTTCGTCATGTTTATTCACGAAAAGCGGCGGCCCCCCCCCTCGGCGGGGGGGAGCCGTCGTCTGTGTCTTGCCGCATTTCCCCTCAGGATTCCTGCACGGGATGGGCCTCGGCTTCCGGAGCTATCAGCTTGTAGCCTTTGCCGTGGATGTTGATGATCTCCACGTTGGGGTCGTCGTGAAGCAGCTTGCGCAGCTTAGTGATGTAGACGTCCATGCTGCGGGCGTTGAAGTAATTGTCGTCGATCCATATCGACTTCAGCGCGAAGTTGCGCTCCAGTATGTCGTTGACGTGCGAGCAGAGCAGTGCCAGCAGCTCGCTCTCCTTGGTGGTGAGCTTGCGCGTCTTGTCATCGGCGATGAGCACCTGCTTCTGGGTGTCGAAGGTGAACTTGCCGATCTGGTAGAGGGTGATCTCCTTGTCTTTCTTCCCTTTCACCCTGCGCAGGATGGCCCCGATCCTGAACACCAGCTCCTCCATGGAGAAGGGCTTCGTGATGTAGTCGTCGGCCCCCAGCTTGAAGCCCTCGAGCACATCCTCTTTCAGCGCTTTGGCTGTCAGGAAGATGATGGGCACCTCGCCATTGACGTTGCGTATCTCCTGGGCAAGCGTGAAGCCGTCTTTCTTCGGCATCATCACGTCGAGCACACAGAGGTCGTATTTCCCTTTCAGAAACGCCTTATATCCTTTTTCACCGTCAGGACAAAGATCGGCGCTGAAGCCTTTGGCCTGCAGGAACTCCCTGAGCAGCATACCCAGGTTCTCGTCGTCTTCGCAGAGCAGTATCTTGAGTTTCTCGTCCATATATAAATAGTTTTAATTATTTGCTGTTTTCATTCTTTTCCGCTTTTCCCGGCGCCTCCGCTTTCCGACAGTGGCAGCGTGATGATGAAGGTCGTCCCATTGCCGGGCTCGCTCTCGACGGATATCGTGCCGTCGAAGACGCTCACCATCTTCTTGACGTAAGCCAGTCCGAGGCCGAAGCCCTTTACGTCGTGGAGGTTGCCCGTGGAGACACGGTAGAATTTCTCGAATATCCTCTTGAGGTCTTCCTTCTTGATGCCGATGCCGTTGTCGGCTACCCTGATCTCCAGCTTGCCCCCGATGTCGCGGGTGGTGATCTTCAGCCTCGGCTCGGTGTCTTCGCGCATATATTTGATGGCGTTGTCGAGCAGGTTGTAGATTATGTTGGTAAACTGCATCTCGTCGACATATATGATGGAGTCGGAGGCGTCGAGCTGCGTCTCTATCGAGCCTCCGAATTTCTCGGCCTTGATCTTGAAGGTGTTGGCCACGTTGGCTATGATGCTGTTGGCGTCAACCTCCGAGAATTTCAGCGCGCTGGTGGTGCCTCGGTCGAACACCGACAGCTGGAGCACTTTGTCGACCTGGAAGCGGAGACGTTTCGACTCGTCGGTGATCACATCCGAGAGATGTTTCATCATTGACGGGGATTTCCTCACCGAGTCGTCGCTGAGCATCTGGCCGGCCAGCGAGATGGTGGATATCGGGGTCTTCAGCTCATGGGTCATGTTGTTGATGAAGTCGGTCTTGATCTCAGTGAGCTTCTTCTGCCTGAAGGCAAGGATGATGGTGTAGAGAAACACCACAAGCAGTATGAGCGTGAAGCAGAGCGTGGGGATGATGAACCTCACCGACGAGAAGATATAGTTGGTCTTGGTGGGGAATTCCACATTGAGCCTGTACTGGCTGTCGGTGTTGGGGAAGAGGATCTGCGAATACACCTGCGACTGCCGGCTAAGGTCGTATTTCTCCGTGGCGTAGACCACTGCGTCCTGGCTGTTGGTGATGGAGAACTCAAACGGCACCGTAAGGCCGTTGTTGGCCAGCTCGGTGGTCAGGTAGTTGCGTATCAGCGTGGAGTCGGCCCTCTCGGCCACCGGACGGTTGCCCGCCTCGCTCAATATAGAGAGTATCACCTCGTTGAGAAGTCCGCGCTGGTATAGGTACTGGCTGCGTATCACCTCCTGAAGATTCCGGTAGCGGGTCTCGATATTGCCGGTTGCGCTCCTGTAGCCCATGCTCCCGTTATTCTTCGTGCTTCCCACTATCTCGCTCGACAGGGTATAGTTGGTCACTGTCCCGTCGGGACCTTCCACCGAGTATTTGATGTTCTCGTTGTTTCCGCTGCCAAGCGTATAGTCGTCGTAGAGGTTGGCCTCTATCACGTTGACGTCTTCCTCAAGGAAATGAAGCGTCTCCGTGCGCTCCAGGTTGCTCGACGTGGCGCTCAGACAGCGCATCACTGCCTCCGAGAACTGCGCCTCGCGCATCTTCACCATATTCTCAAGATACATTATCTGAAAATACAGCAGTGCCCCGAATGTGATGGCCATCACTATCGTCAGAAGCCATATCAACGATTTCTTCATTCCTTTCTTCTTTCTCTAATATGCATTTCGTTTTAAGCAATATGCATAATTCTTTTATTGAATTAACAATTAATTACTCACTTGGTTTAATATGCCTGCCGTGGTGGATTTGCATCCGTATGCCCGTTCTCTGCGGTCTTTCGACAGTTATTAACACTCAAGTGCAAAATTAACATAAAAATATTAAACGGCAAATCTTTCGTTAAATAATTTTCTCTGTAATTGTGCGTTTTTAATCTGTTGAGATTACCGATTGCCTATTTTTTAGTAATTTCGCAACATTATTAATCATTAATCATTATCTTATGAGTCATTACCCCGCAGCGCCCCGTAGCCTGCTGCTTCCTCTCGTGATTCTTCCGCTGCTTGCCTCCTGCAGTAGCGACGAGCCCGCCCCGGTGCCGCAGGAAGCCGCACAGACTCTGCTCGTGTATGCTGTAGCCTCCAATAATCTTTATCCCAATTTCCACGCCGACACCACTGAGATGCAGGCTGCAGCCAGGCATATCGATATCGACCGGTTTCCCATTATGCTCTATTGCGTCACGCCAGACGGCGACCCTGAGCTCAAGCGGATGGTGAAACGCCCTGACGGCTCATGCTGCTTCGTCACTGTGCACACCTATGACAGAAGCATCTTCTCAACCGACCCCAGGCGTATGAAGGCCGTGATAGCCGATATGGAGGTGGCGGCTCCGGCTGAGAGGTACGGTCTTGTATGCTGGAGCCACGCCACGGGCTGGTCGCCGAATTTTTCCGGCCATCAGGTGCCGGGCATGGACAAGTCGTTTGGTCAGGACAAATATAACGGCACTTCCGACTATCTCGATATCGACGAGCTTGCCGACGCCGTTCCCGACAGGATGTTTGAATATATATGGTTCGACTGCTGCTATATGGGTGCTGTCGAGGTGGCCTATCAGCTGAAAGACAAATGCCGGTATCTCATTGCCTATCCCACGGAAATCATGAACGCCGGCAACTGCTACAACACCACCCTCCAGTACGTCTTGCGCGACGCGCCTGATTACGTTGAGGCCGCGCATACCCTTTTCAAATCATATGATGATTTCAGCGTGCCTGTTTCGGTCGGTGTCTTCGACCTTTCGGGTATCGACGCGCTTGCCGACGCCACCCGGGCCATATATGCGGCGGGCGAGGCTCCCGAAGCGTCCGCTCTCCAGAACTACGGCCGGCGTCCCAACGGACCTTACTATGATTTCGGGCAGTATACGCTCTCGTATACTGCCGATGAGGCATTGAGGAGCCGTTTCACCGAAGCCCTCGACGCTATGACGCTCTACAAAGCGGTCTCGTCGAAGGACTTCAACGGATTCCCGTTCGATACGGAGGTCTATTCAGGCCTTTCGTGCCATTATCTCGATCCGGAGGTGATTTCCCCGGCCGAAGACTACTACCGCACTCTCGACTGGTATAAGCGCGTATATTAAACCACAGACTAATATCTTGACTCTTAACTCCTGACTCTTAACTCTTGACTCTTAACTCTTGACTCTTAACTCTTAATATGTTACAGATAGATCAGCTCATGCCCGGCACAGACCAGGCCCTTGCCGACGAGATGGAGAAAGGCAAAGAGGCGATCGATGCCCTGAAGGGACTCAGCTTCGACGACGCCATCACCAAGATTGCCAACAGCATCGTCGACTTCTCCTTCAAGCTCCTGATAGCCATCCTTGTCTTCTATGTCGGAAAGCTTATTATCAGGAAAATCTACAAGACCACACGCTCGGTGATGCTCCGAAGGAAGGTAGACCCTTCGCTCACCACTTTCGTGCTCTCGCTCATAAAGATGGTGCTCTACTTCATTCTCATCATCACCATCATCGGCATCCTCGGACTCGAGACAAGCTCTTTCCTCGCGCTCTTCGCCTCGGCAGGTGTCGCCATCGGTATGGCCCTCAGCGGAACGCTGCAGAATTTTGCCGGCGGTGTGCTGATTCTCCTGCTCAAACCTTATAAGGTGGGCGACTACATAGAGACCCAGGGATACACCGGCACCGTCAAGGAGATCCAGATTTTCCATACGGTGATCAATACTGTCGACAACAAGGCCATCATCATACCCAACGGCGGCCTCAGCACAGGCTCGATCAACAATTACT
Organism: uncultured Bacteroidales bacterium; assembly: GCA_900554345.1. Taxonomy (GTDB): domain Bacteria; phylum Bacteroidota; class Bacteroidia; order Bacteroidales; family Muribaculaceae; genus Lepagella. Next base: position 7,044 of record USHH01000004.1, read on the forward strand.
CCCTTGAAGACTACAGGCGCGTAGACTGGACCATCGGCCTCGCCTACGGCACCGACTATGCCGCCGCAAAAGCCGCTATCCTCGAGATGGTGACTGCCGACACGCGCGTCGTGGAGAAGTTTGTCGAGGATGACCGCGAGAAGCGTCGGCTCGAGATGCTCGGCGAGGATAATCCCTGCGACGACGGCAACCCCGACTGCGACGGCGGCGCACTGGCCGAGCCGGAGAAACTGAGCTGGTGGCAGCGGTTCAAGATGCGCAGCCGGCGTCATAAGGAGCAGCTCGAGCAGAAGATAAAGGACCAGCAGGCTCTCAACGCCGGAATTCAGAAGCGGATAGACCGCTCGCCGTTTGTCGGACTTTCGGAGCTCGCCGACAGCAGCATCAACATCACGGTGAGGGCATGGACCCATTCCTCCAACTATTGGGCGCTCTTCTTCGAGATGAACGAGCGCTTCTATACGGAGCTTCCGGAGAAGGGCTTCGAGTTCCCCTTCCCGCAGATGGATGTGCATATTCAGAATCCGGCCCAGCCATGAACAGAAGGTTTGCCCGCCAGATCGCCATCCCCGAAATAGGGGAGGAGGGTCAGCTCCGGCTCGGCGAGGCCTCGGTGTTGATTGTGGGGTGTGGCGCCCTTGGCTCCATGGCCGCCATGCAGCTCGCGGGAGCCGGTGTGGGCCACATACGCATTGCCGATTTCGACACGGTCGACATATCCAATCTTCATCGTCAGCTCTTCTTTACCGACGCCGAGGCCGGTATGCCCAAGGCCACCGTTCTGGCCCGGCGCATGAGGGAGCTGAATCCAGAGGTCAGGGTGGAGGTATGTGAAGGTATGGCCACACGTCATAATATCGATGACCTTATGGACGGATGCGTGATGGCGCTCGATGCCACCGACAATGCGGAGTCGATGCTTCTGGTCGACGCTGCCTCGCAGACCGTTGGCATACCCTGCACGCTCGCAGGTATCAGGGAATTCTCGGGGCAGGTGACTACCTGCATACCCGGGGGAGTGCGCTATGCCGACATATTTCCCGGAGCCGCTTCGGCAGCAGGGTCCATCCTCCCATGTGAGGCGATGGGAGTGGCCGGGCCTGCAGCCGCTGTGGCTGCGAGCATCCAGGCTGCCGAGGCGATAAAGTATATAACAAAAAGCGGAAGCCTCCTCAGCGGGAGACTTCTGCTCTTTGATCTGCTTGAGATGCGGTTCTCGATGGTTTCTCTCTGACCGCGTCCCTGATGTGATATGATTATGCGACGATGCCCGTCCGGGCATCGTTTTTTTATCCGCAGTGCCAGTATTTGCGCACGAGCTTCATCATCTCGTTGTGGCTGCCCTCGCTCTTGGCGCGGAGGTCCTTGTCGTCATATTTCCTCAGTGTGGCCACGATGCCGTCGATGAGCTGGGGAGCGAAGATTCCTTCCTCCTCGAATACGGCGCGGTTCTTCTCGAGGGCGTCGGCCGATGCCATGCAGCTTGCGGGGAGCGACTTGAGCGATTCGAGCTTGGCCTTGTTCTCCTCCTTGTGGATGTTGACGCTGACATACATCTCCTCGGCTCGCCTGAGGGCGTCGGGATTGAGGAAGCCCTGGCGTGCGGCGGCTATCATGCCGGCGATGAGCTGGTAGACGTTGGCCGAGCCGTCGGCGCTGCGGAGCTCCACTGTCTGGCGCTCGGGTGCCGATTCCATGCGCGGGGTCTCGAGGGGATTGGCCTGCGAGCACATGTCGTTCTCTCCCGTCCAGCCCAGAGGCACGCGCACGAGCACTGAACGGTTGCGGTCGCCCCAGCAGATGGATGTGGGGGCCTCCTGATGGGGCACGAGACGGAAGTAGGATGTGGGCACCTTGTTGCCGAAGGCCGTGATGGCGTCGCTGTATTCCAGGATGCCGGCGATGGCCTTCTTGGCGATGTCGCTGAGGTGGCCGTTCTCCACCATCATGTTGTGGCCGTCTTTCATTATCTTGAAGTGGATATGGAGGCCGCTGCCGGCTTTGCCGGCTGTGAGCTTAGGTGCGAATGTCACGTCGTAGCCCTTCTTCATGGCGAGGGTGCGGATGATCCACTTGGCGATCATCAGCGTGTCGGCGGCCTCTCTGGCTGCTACGGGCAGGAACTCTATCTCGTTCTGCTCGTAGATCTTGTTGTCGATGGTGAAGTTGCCCACCTCGTTGTGGCCGTATTTGATCTGACCGCCGGCCTGGGCTATCAGGCTCATGCACTCCACGCGGAAGTCGTTGAACTTGGCGAACGGAGCCGACTCATGATATCCTTTCTGGTCGGAGGCGGGGAAGAGGGCCTGGTCTTCGGAAATCACGTAGTATTCGAGCTCACCCATTGCGTAAAACTCCATGCCGGTGGTGGCGGTGAAGGCCTCGGCGGCGCGGCGCAGGGTGTATTCGGGGCTCGACTTCATCGGCGTGCCCTCCTTGTCGAAGAAGGAGGCGAGCATCGTCAGCGTCGGGATCTCGGCGAAGGGATCCACGAAAGCCGTGCTGTAGCGCGGTATCACGTAGAGGTCGCTGTTGCCGGCCTCGATGAAGGGGAAGAGGCTGGAGCCGTCCACACGCTCGCCGTAGGTCAGGATCGAGTCGAGATACTCCTCGGAGTTGATCACGAAGTTGAGGGTCTTCAGTCGGTTGTCGTCGGCCGGATACATGAAGTTGACCATGCGGATTCCGTTTTCGGAGATGTAGCGCATGATGTCGGCCTTTGTGAATTCAGAAGGTGTCTTCTGAAGATACTCTACCACGCGGTTGGGGCAGAGACGCAGGTTAGCGTTCATAATAAAAGGTATTAGCTTGAGGTTGTAAATGTTAATAGTCTAATGTATGGGCCGTCGCCCTATCTGGAGGCAAAATTAGCCATTAATTCCGACACTGCCAAACTTTCCCCCCCCCTAAATCCGCCAAGTCCTTTATTGTCCCTGCGATTTGCATCATTGAATCAGAAGTCATACCTTTGTAATTGGTTAACGACTAAAACTCCTTTCATGATATGACCGAACAGGAACTTGCAGGAATGATCTGGAACATCAAGGAGATTTATCCGTGGTGTCTATGACGATACTGAGGTGAATACTCTCGGCAAGCATTTCCAGATCTACGACCCATGCTGCGGCACAGGCGGTATGCTCACCGAGGGCAAACCTTTGCTCTTCCTGCTCCACATGATCAGCAAGATGGATCGTCTGATGTAAACAATAACCGCGAACTGACCACCCGTGAAGGTTCTGCCGACAGCACGACATTCTCGGATTGCATATTCGGTCACGACTCCTTGAAGCGGCTGAAGCACACTACAGATGTGCGTTACTACCGTTTCCGCGATTATCTGGATAAGGTACGCGGCTGGAGAAACGAAGAGGCACACAGTGCCCCTGAAATTCCCGATGCCGAATTGCGTGAGGCAGTAAATATCCTCGTGACCATGTACGCCTACGTCATAGCCAAAAGCCTCCCCGACCTCGAGGGATGAACATTCCGGCGCATCGGGGCGTTGTATGAGAAACGGCACGTAAAGCCAAGACAGAATTATGGAGAAATTTGAAGACATTATCAAATCGGATAAGCCCGTGCTTATCGATTTCTTCGCCACCTGGTGTGGCCCCTGCAAGATGATGCACCCCGTGCTCGAGAGTCTTGCCGCCTCTGTAGGAGAGAAGGCCCGTATCATCAAGATAGATATCGACAAAAACCAACAGCTCGCATCCATCTACAATGTGCGCTCAGTGCCCACCCTGATGGTGTTCAAGAACGGCGAGCTGCAATGGCGCCAGAGCGGCGTCCAGTCGGAGGAAGCGCTCCGACAGGTGCTTGAGCAGTATTATTGAAAAAACGGCATTCTGATACGGCCGGCGGCTCTCCTGAGAGTGCCGCCGGCCTTGTAGTTGACAGTCAAAATAAACTCACGATGCCCCACGTTGTCAATAATACAACACCAAAACCTCTTTACAGATGAAAAGGATAAAACTTGCATTCACGGCTATCTGTCTGGCTGTCGGTCTGCTATTGCCCGCTGCCGCTGCCACCGCCACATTTCCCGACGAGACGCTCCATTATGTGGTGAGCTATAAATGGGGACTGATTCATAAGGAGGCCGGCGACGCCAGTGTCACACTCCGCAGCCGGGGCAACAACTACGAGATGACGCTCATCGGCAAGACACGTCCATGGGCCGACAAGTTCTATTCCGTGCGCGACACCCTGCTTGCCACTGTCTGTAAGGCCGGTTTCCGCCCTCTCAGGTATGAGAAGATCACCCACGAGAAGGGTAAGTATGCCCGCGACGTGATCACATATTCCTATCATGGCAATGTCACTGGCGGACGCTCGCTTAAATACCGCACCGACAGGAAGACCGGCGCCCCGACAGTAAAGGAGACGATGCTCACGGCCTCCGGCGCCGCATTCGATTTCCTTTCGGTGTTTTACTATCTGCGCACCATCGGCTACAGCTCGCTGGCCAAGGACCGCCAGATCGTCACCACCGTTTTCTCCGGCACGAAGTCGGAAACCCTCACAATCCGCTATGTAGGGGAGGAGACGGTGAAGATCCGCGACAAGTCGGCCCACAAGGCATACCACATACGCTTCCGATTCACGCAGAAGGGAAAGAAGAAGAGCAGCGACGATATCGACACCTGGATCTCGGTGGCCGCTCCCCATGTGCCGCTCTCCATTGTCGGCAACCTCCCCGTGGGGCAGGTGAGATGCATCCTTTCCTCACTTTGAATCGGGCCGCATAAAAAATACAGCCACCGCGACTTTGGCGGTGGCTGTATTTTTTATGTGGTAACGCTAAGCGTGGATTTACTTCTTCAGGTATTTGTCGAGGAAGTTGAAGAATACCCTCTGCCAGAGGATGGCGTTCTGAGGCTTAAGGATCCAGTGGTTCTCGTCGGGGAAGACGAGCATCTCGGCCTCGAGACCGTGCATCTTGGCGGCGTTGAAGGCCCTCATGCCCTGCGAGGCGAGGATGCGGTAGTCGAGCTCGCCGACGGTGACGAGGATCGGTGCCGTCCAGTTGTTGACATACTTGTGGGGAGAGTTGGCGTAGGTGCGCTGGGCGATGGCGTTGTTCTGGTCCCAGTACGGGCCGCCGAGGTCGAAGTCGGCAAACCACATCTCCTCTGTCTCCAGATACTGGGCCTCGATGTTGAAGATGCCGGCGTGGGCCACGAGCGCCGCGAAGCGTCCCTCATGATGCCCGGCGAGCCAGTAGACGGAGAAACCGCCGTAGCTGGCGCCGATGGCGCCGATCCTCTTGGCGTCGACATAAGGCTCCTGGGCCATGTAGTCGACGGCCGAGAAGTAGTCGCGCATGTTCTGGCCGCCGTAGTCGCCGGAGATCTGGCGGTTCCACTCGGTGCCGAAGCCGGGGAGGCCGCGGCGGTTGGGGGCGATCACCACATAGCCGTTGGCCGCCATGATGGCGAAGTTCCAGCGGTAGCTCCAGAACTGGCTTACTGCCTGCTGCGGGCCGCCCTGGCAGTAGAGGATGGCGGGATACTGCTTTGTCTTGTCGAAGTCAGGCGGAAGTATCACCCATGTGCACATCAGCTTGCCGTCGGTGGTGGGCACCATGCGCTTCTCCACTGTGGGCATCTTGAGCTGCTTGAGGATATCGCCGTTGATATCGGTGATGTCTTTCACCTGGCCGTTGGCGATCTCACAGACCTCGTTGGGGCGCACCATGCTGTGGCGCATTGCGATCACGCGGCCGTCCGCCAGAGGCTTCACCCCGGCGTAGTCCCACATGCCCGTGGCAAGGGTATCGAGGCGGCAGTCGGCCACATTCATGCGGAAGACGGGCTCCGTGCCCTCATAGTAGCCGTTGAAGACGATGCTCTTGCCGTCGGGCGCCCAGGCTATTCCCTCTGGCCAGTAGTCCCAGTTTTCGGTGAGGTCTCTCTTCTGGCGGCTCTGCATATCCATCACCATGAGGCGCTTCTTGTCGCTCTCATACTTCGCTGTGGCCATCGAGAGCCATGCGAGGCTCTTGCCGTCGGGCGAGAAGGCGGGGTCTGTGTCGTAGCCCGGTATCTCCTCGGTCAGGCACTCGGTCTTGCCGCTTTCCAGATCATAGAGATAGAGGTTGCTGTCGGTAGAGAAGGCGTAATCCTGACCCTTGAGCTTGCGGCTTACATACACCAGCGTCTTGCTGTCGGGGCTCCATGCGAAGCTCTCGGCGCCGCCGAAGGGACGCATCGGGCATTCGAAGGGCTCGCCCTTCATGATGTCGACGGCGTTGGCTGTCTCGCCGGCTACGTTGAAGTCGGCGAGGAAGGGATGGGGTATCGCCTCCACCCACTCGTCCCAATGTTTATACATGAGGTCGTCGACGAGACGCCCTGTAGTCTTTTCCAGACCCTTGAAGAGGGTGGAGTCGTTCTGGTTGAAGTCCTTGATGGGACTTGCATACACTACTTTCTTGCCATCGGGCGAGATCACGAAACATTCCACGCCGCTTTCTACGGCAGAGTGACGCTTGCGGTCGGTGCCGTCGGGCTTGATCGAGAAGATCTGTGCTGCATTGGTCGCGTCGTCCTTGGCGATGAAGGCCAGACGCGCACCGTTCTCGATCCACTGGAGGCCCGATTCGGAGGAGGCCGTGGTGGTGAGACGTGTGAGCTCGCTGCCGTCGGCGTTCATCCGGTAAATCTCGGAGTTGCCGCGGTTTTCCTCGATGTCTTCATACGTAAGGGTAAACACTACTGTCTTGCCGTCGGGCGATGGGAGCGCCTCGCTCACGCGGCCGAGCCCCTCGAGCACTTCCGGAGTCAGCATCCCGTCGGTGATCTCCAGCAGAGGCTTCTCGATGATCTTCTCATCGCTTTTCTGGCCGGAGCCGCAACCGGCGAGGGCCAGCGGCAGCACGACTGCACTCATTGTTACTGCTATCTTGTTCATATTTTTAGGTATTGGTGATTCAGGTTAGATCTGTCGGGTTATTTCACTTCGCGAATTTACTCATTTTTACTTAATATTCAAACCGTTTGTTTCGTGATTTTTTTCTATCTTTGCACCATACGGCTTCATCGTGTTGCCCGCATCTTGTGCGATATGGCTTATTTCCAGCCTGTTGTCTTTTTGTGCGGCTGCATTTGCCCGTTATGCGTCAGCCATGGCAAGAAAGATTTATTATCTATATAATCCGGAGACCGACAATTTCGAGCGTGCGTTTCCCTCCCTGGGCGAGCGCATGCGCCGTGTGTCGCTCTTCCTCGTGGTCGCCTGTGTGGCCGGAGGGGCACTCTTCCTCATAGCCTGGCATGGCCTCGCCTCTCCCGACGAGCGCTCGCTCCGCGCCGAGAACTCGCGCCTCAAGGCGCAGTGCAACATTGTGGAGCGCCGTCTCGACAACGCACTGAAAGCGATGGCCGACATCCAGCACCGCGACGACAATTTCTATCGCGTAATGCTCCAGATGGAGCCGTTCAACAGCTCGCAGCGTGTGGCCGGGCTCGACAATGAGAGCCGCTATAAAAAACTATCGACCATGAGCGACGAGCAGCTGGTGGGTCAGCTCAACCGCAATATGGACCTCCTCGAGAGGCAGCTTTATGCCCAGTCGCAGAGCTTCAATCAGCTCCGCGACGCTTTCGGCCAGCAGAAGGAGAAGTTAGCCCATATCCCGTCGGTTGCTCCCCTTGCCTCTCCCGATTTTACTATCGCCGCAGGCTTCGGATTCCGTCGCGACCCCGTCTACGGGTTCTCGAAGTTTCACGAGGGGCTTGACCTCGTGGCGCCGGAAGGCACCCCTGTCCACGCTACGGCCGACGGTGTGGTGACCACGGCCGAGCGCCGGGCCGTCTTCGGCAACATCGTGGAGCTCGACCACGGATATAACTACCAGACACGCTTCGCACATCTCCGCACCATCAACGTCTCCAAGGGGCAGCAGGTGAGACGCGGCGACGTGATCGGCACTCTCGGCAATTCCGGACAGTCGGTCGGGCCGCATCTGCATTATGAGGTGATATTCAAGGATGTGGCCGAAAATCCTGTCAACTATTTCTTCCTTGGCCTCTCCCCGGAAAAATATGACGAGATGGTGACTCTCGCTGAAAACGCCGCCAGCCTCATGGACTGATTCATCTATTATGGAAACCGATCCGCTCAACAAGAAATACTATAAGATCAAGGATGTGGCCGACATGGTGGGCGTGCCGCAGTCAACGCTCCGTTTCTGGGAATCGGAGTTCCGCGAGCTGAAACCGATGCGCACCGGCAGCAACACCCGCTACTACACGCCTGAAGACATAGAGACGGTGAAGATCATACACTATCTCGTGAAAGTCCGCGGACTCCGCCTTGAGGCGGCCAAGGCGGAGATGGCGGCCAACAAGGCGAATGTGAGCCGGCGTCTCGAAGTGATAGCGAAGCTTGAGGCCGTGCGCGACGATCTCAAGGGCCTTCTTGCGGCCTTTGAGAAGCGCAAATCCTAATCGGATTGACGCTTTGGTCGGCTTGTAGGGACATGCCTTCGGCATGCCGGTGGAATCCCGTTGGGTATGTTACGGTTTCAATGCTGAATTGTAATATGACGGGTCGCCGGTCACCTCTTTGCCGATGAACGGCGGCAGGGGATAGGTGGCGTCTGGCGCCGGCAGCTCGATCTCGGCCACTGTCAGCCCCTCGAGACGTCCGTGATATTCGTCGATCTCCCATTTCCAACCCTCATAGTCCACTATATAGCGGGTCTTCCTCAGTATTCCCTCCTCGCAGAGTCCGAGCAGCTCCAGTGCGTCGGCGTGAGGTATCCCGTATTCAAACTCCTTGCGGCAGCATCCCTCGGTGATGCCTTTCACTGTGAGGAACCCCTTCTCGCCCCAGATGCGGACCCTCACGGTACGTTCCGGGTCGCGGTTGAGATATCCCTGGCTTATCTCTATTTTCTCGCGGGCCATCTCCTTGAAGCTTGAGTCGGCCACAAGATATTTCCTTTCAATCTCTGTCATTTTATGGTTGTTTTATTGCAAAGTTAATGTTTTTTTGCATACAGCGGCACGCCGACGTTGTCGCCGGCGTGTCTCTATGCTGTCGTCTCAGAGACGGAGATAGTCTTTTAGTGTCTCCACATAATCCTCGAAGGCCCTTCTCCCTGTTTCCGTCACCCGGCAGCTTGTGCGGGGACGCTTTCCCGACATTCCTTTCTCTACACTGATATATCCGGCTCCGGAAAGCTTGTCGATCTGCACGCTTAGATTGCCGGCCGTAGATTCTGTCTTCTCTTTGAGATAGACGAAATCCGCCTCCTCTACATTCATCAGTATCGACATTACGGCGAGCCTGAGCTGGGAATGCAGCAGCGGGTCAAGCTCTTTCATTTCGTTTGGCTTTCTGGTTGATGATGTGGCCCGGAATTACCATCATGCAGATGAAGGCGAACATGAATATCGGCAGATACCATGCTGCGACGAGAGTCACTTTCCCTGCGATGCAGCAGAGCGTGAATATCCCGCAGGCGAGGCCCAGCGAGCCGCCTATGGTCAGCGATTTCTCCTTCACCACTATCCCCTGTATGATTTCGGCAAACGGCACAATCACCAATGCGTAGGCAAACATCATCAGCCAGCTGTCTATGCCCCCTGTCATCAGGAAAGCGAGGCAGCATGCTGTGGCCGCTATTCCGATGAAGCCGACGGCGCTCCATATCTGCGACGTGATCCTGTCGGTGTACGTCTTCACGCCTTCAACCCTTCGTTGCCTCTTCGCCATTATCGGGGTGAGGGTGCCTCCGATGATCCATATCAGAAACCACAGCCAGTTGAAGGCCTGGTTGCGTGTGATCGCGAGCAGGGTCCATATCAGCACTGTCACTGCCACAGTGAGCCAGCCCCACATCAGCATGATGTTGCCGTTGCCCACGTATCTTTCTTTCGTGCGCGAGATCATCGCTGTGATCACCTCCAGACTCTCTTTCTCAGTCATTTCTTTCTCTTCCATTTCGGTTGTCGTTTTTGGTTTCACATTTGGTTTATTTTATAAACCATTCTTGTCTGAAAAGAGGGCGGTCGCGCGTCGCCGCCCTCCTATACGGCTGCAAAGGTAATCAAGTTTATGATATAAACCAAATCCGAAGCCTGTTTTTTTTGAAAAATTTTCAATCAGGCGAAGAAGGCTTACCGGCGCCAGAAGGAGGGGAGGAGCAGCACGAGGTATGTGAAGAGCTCAAGACGTCCGATAAGCATCATGAATGTGAGAAGCCATTTCACCATGTCAGGAAGCAACGCGTACGAGCCCCCCGCGCCTGTAGCTCCATAGCCCAGCCCGTTGCAGCCGATACACGATGTCACCATGAAATATGAGTCGGTGACGGTATATCCATACATGGTGATTATGGCGCTTGCCACGACGATGACCGACAGATAGAGGGCTATGAAGGCTGTCACCCTCGACACGACGGCGGTATCGAGCTCAGATCCATTGAGACGCACCAAATAGGTACGCTTGGGGAAGACTGTCTTCTTTATCTGATTGCGGCAGCTCTCCCACATCACTATCAGTCTGTCGGTCTTTATGCCTCCTGTAGTGGAACCCGCGCATGCGCCACACAGCATCAGCAGGATTGTGAGAAGCAGGGAAAACGGTCCCCACGACTCGGCTCCTTCGATGGTGAAGCCCGTAGAGGTGACGGCTGATACCACATGAAACATAGGATAGACAAGCAGCCTGTCGAGCGTCTTCCCGGCTCCTCCTGCAAGTGCGGTAAGCAGTAGAAGCAGATACGCGGTCACGGTAATCACCAGATAGGTCCTGGACACCGAGTCGCGGTATAGGCTGCGGAATCCTTTGACGGCAGCCGAGTAGAGCGTCATGAAATTAAGGCCTGCCACAAACATGGCGACTGTAGCCACCATCAGGATATAGTCGGAATGCCAGTAGCCCAGACCCGCGTTCCGGGTGGTGAAGCCTCCCGTGGCTATCGTGGAGAAGGCCTGGCATACACTGTCGAAGAGGTTCATCCCTCCCGTCATGAAGAGTATGGTTGTGGCCGATGTCAGCACGACATAGACACCCCACACCGAGAGGGCTGTCTGCCTTATCCTCGGATGCAGCTTGCTGTGTACGATGCCTGTCGCCTCCGCCTGAAACATGGATATTCCGGAGGCCTTGTTCAGCTCGGGAAGCACGGCCAGCATGAAAAGGATGATGCCAAGACCACCGATCCACTGGGTGAGCGCTCTCCAGAAGAGCAGTGCGTGGGTGTGTGATTCCACATCCGGCATCACGCTGGCGCCGGTGGTGGTGAGCCCCGATATCACTTCGAAAAAAGCGTCGGTGAAGCCAAGGGCGTTTTCTCCGGTCATGAATGGTATGATGCCGAATATCGTGAACACTATCCAGATCAGTGCCGTGATTATGAATCCCTCCCGGCTGTGGATGGCCGATGTCTGGCTTTTTGTGCATAACGTGGCGATGCCTCCTGTAAGGGCGGCGCTGCCGGCCGCCGCTGCAAATCCAGTCCAGTCGCCCTCTCCGTAGAGAAGGCTCATGATTAAAGGAAGGAGGAGGATCAGAGCCTCGATGAGCACGAGACGCCCGGTCACATGGATGATTGTCCTGTATTTTATCATTACCGACATTCGACAATATGTTTACTGGATTGTCTCACCTTGGGGTTATCTGAAGAATCTCGTCACTTTTCTCAGCGCTCCGGGCATGAAGAAGACCACTGCATGGTCGCCGGGCCGCATCACGGTGCGACCTTCCACCAGCATTCCTTTTCCGTCGCGTATGATTCCCGCCACCGTGAGCTCGCTCGGTATGCGCAGGTCAGCCACCGGGCGCCCGGTGGCTCTCGAGTCCTCTCCGACTATGATTTCCGCGATCTCCATATATCCCAGCGATATGCACTGCATCGTGCTGATCTCGCTGTCGAGTAGCATGCTGAGGATCTTACCGGTGTTGAGCAGCTTCTTGTTGATGATTTTGTCGATCGAGAGGCTCTCTGCCTCGGGCATATACTGGAGCTCCTCTATCCTTGCCACCGTCTTCCCGACACCCTGCTCTCTTGCCACCATACACGACACTATATTGGTCTCCGAGCTTCCGGTCAGGGCAAGGAAGATATCGCATCTTCCTATGCCTTCGTCTTTCATGGTGGTGATGTCGTTGGTGAGCGAGTTGACCACAGCCACTGAGGGGAAGCGTGAGGCTACGACTCGGCAGCGTTCCTTGTCAGGCTCTATCACTGTGATGTCGTAGTCGGCATGAATGGTCTCGAGCAGGTTTTCTGTCACCTGCCCTGCGCCGGATATCATTATGCGGCGCGCCTCCGAGACCTTGCTGCCACACATCTCCGGTATCGCCCCGTAGTTTTCCGGCAATACCGAGAAATATACGGTGTCTCCCTCCTGAAGGATATCGTCACCGTGGGGGATTATCAGATTCTCTCCGCGGCGTATCGCGGCCACATGGAAAAGCCGGGGATTTGTGGCGACCTCTCTCAGAGTCTTCCCGCAGAGGCTGCCGTCAGCAAGCATCCTGACCCCTGATATCACCAGCGCTCCGTCGTGGATCTCGAGCCAGTCGGTCACCCAGCTGTGACGGATGAAGTGGCGTATCTCCCGGGCGGCAAGCCTTTCGGGCCGGATTATGAGGTCGATGCCGAATCTTCCAAACAGCTGTTTCTCCCTTTCGCCCCCGAGGTCGGGATTGTCTACCCTCGCTATGCAGCGTCTTGCGCCGCAGTCTTTGGCGATTTCGCATGCCACAAGATTCGTGGTGCCGTCAGGGGTCACGGCCACAAAGAGATGCGCGGCGTCGGCGCCGCATTCCATAAGGTCGTGGCGCGACAGCGGAGATCCATCATATGTGATGAAGTTGCCTGTAGCGTCAAGTTCCGCGAGATGCTCGGCATTGCTGCCTATCAGCACAACGTCCTGACCCTCCACGGAGAGGCTGTTGGCCAGATGAGTGCCTGTCTCTCCGTCGCCTGCGATGATTATTCTCATATCAGATGATTGGTTTCTTATCTTTCAACGGCCATCCCGTCGTTGTGGTTCGGGGGATGGTTTTATTCCGCCCGTTCTTTATCGGGATGCCGGTCAGCAGCGAGAGCAGCCGGCTCTGTCGTGCCGTATATTCCAGACAGAGGCATACTCCGATAATCGGAAGAGCGACGACGGCAGCCACCGTTGTCGTCGGGATGAAATCGAGTCCCATGGCGATGAGTGGCTTCCTGAGGGCGCCCAGAGGGAAGAGGAAGAAATAATGGAGGAGGTAGATCTGTAGGCTTTTCCGGCCGAGCAGCGACCAGAAGCCGTAAAGTCTGCCGCGATGTCCGTCGGCTATCTTTTCATAAGTCAGGCAGAGCCCGGTAGCCACCGTTGCCAGCGAAGCGTGGAGCAGTGTCTTTGCTGGTAGGGTGATGTATTCAGTGCGCTTGAAAGGCAGAAGCTCCGGATAGGCCATCACTACGAGCGTGGCGGCAAGCACTATGACGGAGCCGGTGAAGCCGAGGTCGGAAGTGGCAAACCGGTTGAACGCGCGGCTGTTGCATCTTGCCCACCCTCCGAAGACAAACACCGGGAAGTAGGAGGCGATGAACTTGAACGACAGGGCGTTTGAGACCTTGCCGGGCATGAGGAAATCGGCCACAATGAGCAGCGCCGCAGTCACTGCGAAGGCAATGAAGGGCAGACTACCGCTCATCGGCCGCTTTTTTCGTATGACCGACGCGGCCGGCAGCGTCAGCTGATAGAGCAGTATGATGGCGAAGAGCACGGGTGTGAACCAGTAGCCGTTTTTCCATAGATTGCCCCAGAGGGCGGGAAAGGTGCAGACGAGATGTTTCTGAAGTCCGGAATGCGGATAATAGAATATACATAGCGAGCTGATGGCCACCATCGGCACGATGAGCTGGATGAAGCGGCGTCGCAGCGACACCGGTGCGAAGCCTTGCTCCGTCTCCTTCACCGTGAAATATCCGCTGATGAAGAAAAACAGAGGCATGTGGATTGAGCCGATCAGCCGGAAGGTTACTGAAGGCTCTGTGCCGGTTATGCCGTAGGTGAGCACGTGCCCCATCACCACCATATAGATGGCGATTCCCTTGAGCACGTCGAAATATCCTATTCGTTTGTCTTCTGTAGTCATGTCTGCACAACGAATCCAAATCCTCAGTTTGTATATTCCTGCTGAAAATCTCTTGATGAAAACGCCTGATGAATTATTACCCTCTCTGAGATTATTGTAATTCCGGCATACGTTCCTTCAGGTCTTTGAGCGATGCTCCTGTCACATACATATAGACAGTTACGACTTCCTTGATGCGCGTATCAAGTTCTTCTTCACTGAGGAATACAGATGCGTGTGCCCCGTTGCCTTCTTCAGAATTTCTCCATGAACGCAGATGCCTTAAGCAACCTTCAAGGTTGCGGTATTTTTCACCGGGCATTGTGCGCAGCTCCCATAGACAAGGGAACGCATGAATGGCTTCGGAAAGCGTCGGTTCTCGGTCAGTGGCCTCTCGCTGCGGAAGTTTTGAGCCTTTCAGGAGAAAGTAGAGTTTTTTGAGATAAACTTCGAAGCGGGTCAGCAGCACGCCCAAGCCGACATGCTTGTCGATAAAAGCAACTTCTCGACGTCCATACAATTCGCCGAAAACTTTAGTGAAATCGATGGCTATTCCGTCGAGACTGGCATCTGACTGCAGGCAGATGATTTTAAAGAATGCTTCCACAACCTCTTTAGTGCCGGGCCAGCCACGGAGACCGCGAAGATTGGACATCACAGCTGTCGCAATATTATTGCATTTCTCCTGATCAGTAAGATTATTGTCTTGCGTCGGTTTCTGGAGAGTGGTCTCAGTCCCTGCCGTCTCTTCCTGCTCTACAGTCTCGTCAGAGATATTCTGGTCAAGGAAGAAGTTGTCGTTGTGATAGGCAAAGAGAATCTTGGCACGGTCCTCCGGCTTCAGTATGAAGCGAGACACTATGGTGCCCGCAGTGCCCATTACAAACATTCTCCTGACTTCGCGGCCAAGTATCCTTTTGATAAATTCCCGACCTCGGCTGTGGTCGAAGGTACGCATCAGAATGTCAAAACGGCCTTGGTCATTGATGTTCAGCTTGTCGACATCATCATTCACTATTTCAGAAAGTTTTTCACCGTTCAATCCGGTGATTGCGCATAGTGAATAAACCTGATAATCCGCCTGTCGCTTCTGATAATCCTTTATGTAGTCGTAGATAGTCTTATCAGCTTTCAGATGCAGATTGCCGTTCTGAATATCATGTATGATGGTGAGGGCCGTGCGCTGGTCACGTCTTTCCAACGTGGCGAACACATGATGAAGATCCTGAAGCATTTTCTTGACTACTTCACTGTCGGCGCCTTCAGTATACAGATACTTCACATAGCGGATGAAACGCGAATTTATATATTCCGCGTCAATCGTGCCGGCACCTGACTCCGTAATGTATGAATCCATCTCATACATATCGGCATCTCCTCCTTCTTCTTCGTCTCCATCGCCGTCATGGTTATCGGTGCCCGACTGGAACAGTTCTTTGTAACGCTGGCGAAGAATCAGGAAAGTCTCTTCGTCAAGAGCCATTTTTAGGGTTACATACCCATTGGAATGCTCGAATTCGTATTCATCTTTCTCCCATGTGAATCCCTGCATCTTAGATGCTTCTATAAGGCGTGTCATCTGGCAGAACTCCTTGGCAAACTTATTGCGCGAGGCAGGAGCTTTAGGAATCCTATCGAAATCCTTGATGCCCTCAGCTTTATATACCTCTTCTATCACATGAAAGGCCTTATTGATGTTTTCAAGATTGGCCTCGAGTTTGTCGACGAAAACCGACAGGGGCTGGTCCACGTACAGTTCCAATGCCTTATCGACATTCTCTTTCATCCTGGCAGGCAGATAGAAATACTTGATGATGCCGAAAGGCTTTTCCGGTCCGAAGATACGGTTGGTGCGCGAAAATGCCTGTACAACATCGATAAATTGCATCAGCTTGTCGACGTAAAGTGTATTCACCCATTTCGAGTCATATCCTGTCAGCATCTGGGTCACAACAATCAGGAGGTTCAGCTGCTGTTTTTTCTGTAGAGTGGAATAAGGCTTCTTATGCGCTAAGCGTTTGGCCACATCTTTTTTATACTGGGCGTATGTCGATTGTTGGAAACTGGTGCCGAAGCGACGGTTGTAGTCGTCGAGCATCTCAAGAATAGCATCCTCCTTATATTCCCCATGCCCTTCGTTATCGATATTATCGTCGAATATGGCGGCTACATTGAAATCAGGATAATGCTCTTTGAAAAGCTTGTAGTAGGCAATGGCTTCCGGTATATTTCTTGTAGCAAGCATGGTATGGAACTTCCCGCCTCGGCTGATCGTGGGGAAATCCTCCATTATCTTATACATCACACCCTTGTGATGGTCATCGTCCTGATATTTCTCCACAGCTATCTCTTCTACACGAATCATAGGAGTCTGCGCCGGATCCATGATGGCATCATAGATTGTCTGTTTCTTCTCGTCGTCAATCTCCTCCACCGATGCCACTCCGCATATCTTCAGAGCCGCATAGGTGCGGAGCTCGTTCTCATCCTTATCGACCATATATGTATCGAAGCCGAGCACGTTCTTGTCGGGGATACCGTTGGCGAGGGTGTATTTATGGAGCATGTCGCCGTAGATTACTCCAGTGGTGATTTCTCCATGGGCATTCTCCTCAAACACCGGCGTCCCTGTGAATCCGAACAGCAGTGCACGGGGGAAAGTATTCTTGATATTCAGAAGCATTTCACCGCCACTACCGCGATGACATTCATCGACTATAAACACGATGTTCTTTTTGTTGATGGCGTCGATTGTGGATTGAGGCACACCGTTCTTGCTGTTGACCCTGCTCATCTTCTGTATCGAGGCAACAATCAGACAGTAATCTTTTGAATTGCTCTCCAGACAACGCACTAAGCTGGCCGTATCTTTCACATCAAGCACATTGTCATCGGCATTGGCGAAACCACGGTATTCATCGGCGCTTTGGATGCTGAGTTCGATGCGGTCGAGAAGAAATACAACCTTGTCAGCATCATTGGCCTTGGCTATTAGCTGTGCGGCCTTGAAAGAGGTCATCGTTTTGCCGGAACCTGTGGTGTGCCATACGAAACCGCCTTTCTGTGAGTGGTTGTGCTTGTCCCAGTTGATGTTGTGCACACGGTCGCAGATTGCCGTCGTGGCATAATACTGATAGCTGCGGAGCACCTTCAAAGTTCGGTCCTTGTCATCGGCTATTGTATATAGGCCCACCATCTGATGGGCCATCGGTATGTTGAGAAGATTGGCGGCTATCTGCTGCCAATCATGAACCTCGTCGTTGTTGGAGTCGGCCCAATGAAACTGGAATGCTGGGTTGAAGTTCTCTTTCTTACCGGGATTGGCGAAATAGAGTGTTTTCTCAGGTGTCATGGCCACGAAAATCTGAACCATAGAAAAGAGACCGTGGCTGAACACACCCTCATGGGTATACTTCCTAATCTGATTCACAGCCTGTGTCACGTCGACTCCTGAACGCTTCAGCTCTATATGAATCACCGGGATACCGTTTATTAGCAACATCATGTCGCCGCGACGGGAACCTGCCAGAGGGTGGGCTGTCTCGAATTTTGGCTGACGCACAATCTGATAGACGCTATCGCCGGAATTGATTTCTGTCGGAGAGAATATCTTCAGATAGACAGCCTTTCCTCGGTTGACATGGTCATCGGGATTGTCGCGGACAATCTGCACCATCCCGCCATTTATGAACTGATTAAGTTCGTAAGGAGAATTACAGAGATTCACCCTTCCGATAATCTGATTCATTTCAGAATCGGTTAGAGGGAAATCGCCGAGCCGGTTTATGTCGCGGTTGTTGTTATAAATGATTGACGCCCAGTTTTTGATAAGGTCTTGTTCAGATGGATTTATGAGAATATGCGGTTGCCAGCCATGCTTGGTTAGTAGATCGGCGAGTCTTTTCTCAAAATCGAGTTCCTTGGTAAATGGTGTTATATAGTCTGGCATGATGTCGAGTGTTTATGGGTTATTTAAGGGCAATTCCTTTTTCAAGTTCTTCAATAGTCGGAATAGTCCCTTCAATCTGTTGAGGATAGATTTTAGAGAGTTCATACTCTGATATGCCCAATGGCAGATTGGATGCTTCGAGAGAATATTGGGCCACAATGCTGTCTTTCTCTTTGCATATCAATATGCCGATTGTAGGATTGTCGCGCCCATCCTTGCGTAGATGATGATTGCAGGCCACTACATATCCGCCAAGTTGTCCGACATCCTTGAAATCCAGCTCACCAATCTTGACTTCCACCACTACATACGCAGAGATGGTCAAGTTGTAAAATAGCAGGTCGATAAACTTCTCCTTGTTTCCGACCTTGAGCAGATATTCTTTTCCTACATAAGCGAAACCGGTGCCTAATTCAATCAGGAACTTCGTGATGTTGTTGAGGAGCGCATCCTTGAGCAGACGCTCATTATATTTTTCAGTCAGACCTGTGAAAGCAAATGAATAAGGATCCTTTGTCAATTCCTGCGCAAGTTCGGAAGTTACCTCGGGCAGCGTTCTTTTGAAATTGGTTATGGCTTTCCCGTGACGGGAATAAAGATCCGTATCAATAAAATTGCGCATCACGTCGCGGCTCCATCCATTCTTTACTGTCTGGTTTACGTAGAACATTGCTTTCTCAGGGGCGTCGGAAAACTTGTCGATTAAGACCATATGATGTCCCCATGGGAGAATGAACAATTGCTTGGTCAAATCTTCAGCAACTTGCTGAAAATTTGAGACTGAATCTTTATTGTTCTTATTCCCAGTCTCTTGTGAATCTTCGGCAACTTGTTGAAGATTTTGAATATACCCATCGTACAGCTCATAATAACGCTTCGCGTAGCGAAGCGAGCTTGCCGACAAACCCGTTGCTTTCGGAAGGCGAGACTTAAGGTCGCGGCTGAGTGCAGCATAAAAGCCACTCCCATATTTATTCTCATCGTTATGATTCACGATGTCCTTGCCGAGATTCCAGTAGAACCTTAACATCTCGGTATTCACCTTAACGGCAGCTTTGATTTGGAAGACGCGATAGCGTTCACACAACTCCTGCACCCAGTCAAGATATTCTTTATCCAGTATAGATATCTGTCTCATGGAGGAATCTATTATAACATTAAACGAACATGAGGTTGAGGCAAGCCGATTTAATCTGCTTCAGTTTCTCAAGCTTTGCCTCAGTCAGAGAAATCTGTCGGTCAAGATTCTGGAAGAAATCGGCGATCTTTCGCTGCTCACCGAGAGAAGGAAATGAGATATGAGCCATTGCAATATCTCCATTGTGCAGATGAACTACAGATTTACCCTGTGATAATGACGATAATTCCCTGTGAGTATCAGTATAAGTTATTGCAAGGCAAAGAATCGTAGGAGACAGAAAACTCTTGTCAACATTTATAATGTTGAGGTCACCACCAATGATAACTCCACTGATTGCCAGATGGGAAGCAATTGCAATATCTTCAGGCGTCTCACCGGAAGCAGGAATCAATATTTCATCTCCCTTGCTTATAACGCTACCATTCTTTATATCAGCGTATGTGCCAATGCTTTCTATTACAGTTGAATAATTCGTATACATACTTCCATATAAAATAATAGGCGTTCCAGAGTCTTTAATGTCTGCTTTTGAATAACCTTGCCCTTTTGAGAATGTTGCAACATCTCCAATTGTACATTTTTTCCACTGGTCGATGAAGCCTTTGAAGCGGAGACGGGGGACGGTTTCGCTCTCCTGTGGGAACATAGCCTGCAAGCTCGCCGCCTTTACTTGCCGCAATCGAGATATCTCTGCTTGAGTATTCGAGATATTTTTTAATTAGGGTGTTCAGTTTGATGTTCCGAAAACGTCATTCAAAACACCTGAAAATTTTA
>USHH01000005.1 GCA_900554345.1 uncultured Bacteroidales bacterium
GCCCACACAAGGCCGGCGCCTCCCGCCACCATGGCGTCGGTGGCCACCGGATACATGTCCATGCAGGCAGCCACCAGCGGCACGTTGTCGACGATCGACGAGAGGATGCCGATGAGGCCGTTGATCAGATACACGCTGTGGAATGTCTCGTTGAGCCATGCGGCGAGCTCACGGAGCATGCCGGCCTGCCCGAGGGCCCCCACCGACATCAGGATGCCGAGGAAGAAGAGTATCGTCGACATGTCGATGTTGCGCACCACCTGCGAGATCCTTCCCTCCATCTTGTCGTCGAGGCTGTAGCGCGACACTATGATCTCGGTGAGCAGCCAGAGCGCTCCCAGGGAGAGCAGGATGCCCATATACGGGGCCAGATGGGTCAGGGCCTTGAACACCGGCACGAATAGTAGGGCGGCCACGCCGCATATCAGGATCAGCATCGAGAGCCCGCGGTGGTGTTCGTAGAGGTTATACCCCACGCGGGAGTCCTGGGCGTTGAGGGCCTCCACAGGTGTGGCGCCCACAAGGCGGCTGGCGAGCAGCGTCGGTACGAGCACGGAGACGAGCGAGGGGAGAAGCAGGTTGACGATGAGGTCGACCGATGATACGTAGTTTTTCATCCAGAGCATGATGGTGGTGATGTCGCCGATGGGGCTCCAGGCGCCGCCGGCGTTGGCGGCCAGCACTATGACGCAGGCGAAGATCCAGCGCTCTTTCTGGTCGCGCAGCATGCGTCTGAGCATCATCACCATTATTATGGTGGTGGTCATGTTGTCGAGGATGCTCGACATGAAGAAAGCCACCAGCACGAGGATCCACATCAGCTTCCGCTTGTCGGAGGCATGGATGTGTTTCACTATGATCTGGAAGCCTCCGTAGCGGTCGATGAGCTCCACGATAGTCATGGCGCCTATGAGAAACACCACGATCTCGCAGGTGTCGCCGAGGGCCTCCACCATGTCGGTCGATAGGGAGGCGTCGTGGCCGAGCATGGCATACACCGCCCAGAGTATGCCGCACATTATCAGGGCGAAGGTGGCCTTGTTGATGCCCACCACGTGTTCCAGGGCTATCATTAGGTAGCCCAGGATGAAGATTACAAGCATTGTCGTTATCATGATGACAGCGGGGAGAGTTTTTATTCAGTTGGTATTTGATGTTGGTTGTATGGTTGTGTCTTCCTTATAAGAAGCGCGCCTTTGCGGCCGCGCGGCAGGCCCGGCGACAGGTTATCTGCCGGGCCTGGCCTTTCCACCGAGGTTCACGCCGAGCGTGATTTTCTGATAGAAGATGAAGGTATTGCCTGTGAAGTTGAAGTCGAGCTCCGCGCGGAGGTCCACTGTGTTGTTCTTTATGATGTCGGCGAAGACGCGCACGCGGTCGTGGAAGGAGCATTGATAGTAGGGCTCTCCTTGATAGAGCTGCGAGCCGAACTCCCTGAAGCTGGGCATCTGCGCTCCGCCGGCGTAGAGGGTGTTGGAGACCCCGAGCCATTTCCATCGGGCCTTGACCTCGAGCCAGGCGCCGAGGGGAGTGCGCCAGTGGTCGTGGGCGCGGTTGCGCTCGATGGTGAGCAGTGGCCCGGCTCGCGCCGATATGCTGTCGAGCGGCGTGCTGCCGGTGATGTTTATTCCCGCATAGGGGTGTATCATGAAATTGTCTACGATGTGCTGGTCGTCGGGAGCGTCTTCAGTGAGGGCGTAATGGTTCATCATCACGTGTCCTCCGGCGAGAAATGTCTTGCCCTGAGGGGCATACTGGCCGTGAAACACGATGTTGAAGGCCTCGCGCCGCGTCTTGCTCTGGAGGCCGCGCCAGTCGAGGTAGGCTTCGAGAAATCCGTTGGGGGAGTCGTAGCCCACGAGCACGCCGCGGATATTGCGCTGGAAATAGGTCAGGGAGTCGCTCCATAGGAAGTCGGGGAGCTTCTCGCGCATGAGGTGGCGTGGGAGCATGCCCATGGCGAAGCGCCAGCGGGGCCCGGTGTGCTGGTAATAGAGTGTCGGCGCCACCTTGGCGCCGTCCCATTCGCAGCCGATGGGCTGGGTCCACACCACTCCGCCCTTCAGGGCGTCGCGCCCCCCGTTGAAGCCGATGCCGATCTCCGGGCTCAGCTGGGTGAAGATGATGGTCTTGGCGGGCATTATGTTGTCGTCGCCCTCGCGGTTGTCGAACACCGAGCCGAAGTCCACGTCCCACAGGAAATCGTAGGCCATGACACCCTCCCTCGCCGGCATGATGGCGAGGATGGCGGCTGCGACGACGCGCAGCAGGGGGATGATGTGGGTCGTTCGGCGTTTCATGCCGCAAAGTTACAAAAAATTCATGAGATAAGCCACCTTTCATTTGTCAATCATCAGGGCCTGCGGAAGCCCGTTTTCACACTCCGGATAAAAAGATTTCACGATACATTTGGCCGATGGATAAAAAAATGTTAATTTTGCAGCCGAAAACACAAAACAAGGTTATACAGCGGGTCCCGGGGCCTGAGCCAAGCCGTGAGGGCATGGCATGGCCGTTATGGGATTTGCGAAGATATTATCAAGATTTCCCCAGGCACGCGTGAGCGTGCCGAAAGGCACCGGGGCATTCTTCTGACGGGTCTCCGGTGTATGTTTGGTTGAATAATGGTACATTGAATCTTTTGATTCAGAAAGCCTGCATTGACGTCTGCGGCAATCCTGCGGCGCTTGCGACTTATCAGGGGGTGGATTCCGCGAGAAATCCGCCCCCTCGTTTTCATGCCGGTGGGCTTTCCTTCGGAAGGTGGCCGCTACAGGCTGAAGCCCGGTATGGTATCGGCCTTGGCCGCCGTGTCGATGAAGACGCGCAGATAGTGGCGCAGCTCTTTCACGAGGTTCACCTGATTGTTTTCCTCTATCGAGGAAGAGATCGCAAGCCCCTTGTCGGGATCGAGGCCGGCTCCGCCAAACCTTAGCTCCGGATTGTGGAACATGCCGGAGATATTTATGCCGAATGGAAAGGGCACGGGAGAATCCAGCACCCCGATCTGATAGTGCAGTCGCCCGTTGAAATTGTTGAGTCCTCCTATGCGAAGGCGGTAGCGGTCGAAGTCCAGCCGGAAAGGATAGAGCGTCAGGAGATTGTCGTGAACTGTGGCGTGTGCGTTGATGTTGGCGATGTGGATGTCGCGTGAGGTGCGGATAAACATCATCTTCGTGATGCGGCGGATGAAATGGTTCTGGTGAACTTTCAGCTGCCGTCCCTGCACGCTGACGTCGGCCCTCAGCGACGGCACGTTGATGTTCATGTCGGGAAAGAGCAGCATATCGCCTTCGCATTCCGCCGAGACATACCCGGAGAGGTTTTTCATCGCCGGCATCATGAGCAGCAGGGTATGGAAATTCTCGAAAAACCTTGTGACGTCGATCTGCTTGATGGCGAGGGCGAGCTTCATGCGCATCATCTCTATGTCGGAGGTGTCGTAGAGCAGCGAGAGGTCGGCGTGGCCGAAGTCGGAGCTGATGCGGAGGTGGCTGATGTCGGCCTTTCCGTCGGCCACTCCGATCGATGCGCCGAGGTCGTAGAGGTGGAGGTTGGTGTAGACCGTCTCCTTTGCCGAGGCCTTGATGCGGGCGTCGATGTTGCGGGGGATAAGGAGCGCCACGTTGTCGGAGGCATTGGCGGCTGTGCTGTCTGGTGCCTTTGGTGGCTGCTGTGAGGCGGATTGGCGCTCGGTGCCGATGCCCTTTTTGTAGACGTGTGCCAGGTTGTTGATGCCCAGCGTGTCGATGTCGATGGTGAGGTCTAAGCCGAGGCGCTGGGGGCTCGCGAAGCCGAGGAAGCGGCGCAGGTTGTCGGCGCGCGCGCTGAGGGAGAATGCCGAGATGCCGCTTCTGGCGCCCAGCCGGTGTATGGTGAGTGTGTCGAGGTCGGTAGATATGTCGAGGCCCTCAAGCGTCACGGGCTGCGGGAAGGCTCGGCTCAGTATTTTCCCGCCTCCTGTCCTGAGTCTTGCGTCGAGTATGGCGTGCCGGAAGAAGTCGGCTGCCTTTTCGGGCAGCCGGCACACAAGATATTCCGGAGAGTGGGGTGCAGTGGCCAGGCCCTGTCGGTCGGCCGGCGACGTGTCGGCATGTATGTGGTCTGGCCTTATGTCGTGCAGTGTGTCGGCGAGACTGAAGTTGCCGCTGAGGTCTGCGTCACACACGGAGATGTCGGTGCCGTTTAGACGCATGCTCACACAGCGGGCGCGAAGCCGCGCATTGGCCTCGCCGCCCGAAAGGCGGTTGATGCCCGTCACTCCCATCGCCTCGATGTGGAGGGTGTCGTCAGGCATGTCGAGGGTGGCGCCGGCGGCCTGCATGTCGAACTGAAACATGAGCGGCGCTTTCGCCCCGCTTGAGAAGACGAAGGTGTGGCGTGAGTCATCGCGGCTTGTGACGGCGAGTCCGCGGAGCGATGCCCGGCAGGCGTTTCCCTTAATGGAGACCATGTCGGCGTTTGCCTTGACGGCGAGCATGCCGTTTTCAAGGATTCTGTCTGAAAGACGGTTTGCCGCGGCTGTGAAGTCCACTTCAAGATGTCTGGCGCTCACGGAGGTGGCCGCGGCAGGGGAGAGGCTGGCGGTGTCGAGTCTTATTTTGCCGTTGAGGCATATGTCGGTCAGGCCGGATCTGGTGGCGTCGGAGATTCGGAATCGCATCCGGGTGTCGGTGGTGATGCGCCCGTGGGGAGAGTAAGCTCGCAGGATTCCGATGCTTCTGCCGGCGGCTGTGAGGTCGGCGTCGGCCTGAAGGCGCAGGTCGGCCAGCGGATTGCCGCCTGTGAGGTCGCTGATGGTGCCCTGGAGGTCAATGCGTGTGCCTTCGCCGCCCAGGGAGCATTTGTAGAGGGAGAAGCGGCTGCTGTCGGGATGCCTGCCGTCGAAGAAGAGGCGTGCGCTCATCCCTATGTCGCTCAGTGAGTAGGTCTCGCGCTCCGAGAGGGTATAGTCCACCTTTCCTCCGTCGACATCGAAATCCACCTCCAGCGAGGGGAGGGCGGTGCTGGAAAACCGGTAGGGTGTGACCAGCCTGGCGGAGGTGGTGAGGGATATGTCGGCGTCGAGGCCGCTGAGATAGGGGAGACGCCGCTCCGGCATGTAGTCGAGCAGGCGCATCAGGTCGAAGGTGTCGATTTTGTAGGTGAGGCTGTCGATTTGCGACTGCCTGCCGAGTGCGAGCTTCATGTTGAGGTGGCCCCGGGTGTTTCCGAGCGCCACGGTGTAGTCGCTGAGGCGCAGCGAGAAGGGATGGAAGGCGAGCCCCATGTCGCCGTCGAGCTCGAACGGGAAATCACGGAGCAGCGTGAGGCTGTCGACCTTTGCCGTGATATGGCCGTTGAATTTCAGGGTGTAGGAGTCGCTCTTGCCTTTCTGGCGGCGCATGCTCGCGGAGTCGGCGACGGCGTTGATGCGTGTCTGCGTGGCGGCTGAGAAGTAGTCGATGCGCTGAGGCGCTTTGAGCCTGGCGTAATTGGTGGAGAAATAAGGTATCCTGAAGCTTTCGTCGGTCGTTTCGGGCAGGATGTCGTAGTTGTTGAGCGAATCGTCGAGAGCCACTATGTTGAGACGCAGTGAGTCGATCTCTATATCCCTGAGGTAGAGGTCTCCTGCGGCGAGGCGCAGGATATTTATGCTACCCCGGAGGCCGGAGGCGGAGGCGAGGGAGTCGCAGCCGGAAGGGAGCTTGGCGCGTTGTGCGGATGAGATGTCGCGGAGGTTGCGCGACACCACGGTTATCGGCCCTACGTTGACTGCGAGTCTGGGAAAAGAGCTCCATATGGTGAATTCGATGTCGCCCACGGAGAAGTCGGCGTTGAAGTATTCGCTCGCCTGGCGTTCTGCTATCCTGGAGAGGCGGGAGGGTGTAAGCCACAGGGTGATGCACCCCGCCGTCAGGATGACGAGCAGCAGCAGACTGCCGAGCGTGATGCCCGCAATCCTCAACGCCTTGCGCCATTTGTGGAATCTCCCGTTCATAACCTTGACTTATTAGAGGGCTTGTGTGGAATATACATCTATAACGCCCCGCGCCCCCAAAAAGATGACATCGTCTGCATATCCCCTGCATACCTAAGCCATAAAAAGGCGCCCTCATCGCGGGGGCTCCTTTCTATATCGTGTTGGTCAGTGGGTTCAAAAGGTGGCTATCTCCCTCATTACCTTGACAACCTGATTGCAGCCTTTCTGATGATTGCAGCCGCCGGTGCATGACAAGGTCTCCACCAGATTGGTGTCGATATAGCATTCAGGTATGACGAAATCTGCTCTCTGGTTCATCTATCGTAAAACCGCTCTGGAAGGCCCCCTGCCTGACCAGAGGGGCTGATTCAGTCGTATCCGATGGCCTTGACCTTGAGGGGAGCGTCGTCGGGATTGCCGTCCAGTCCGAGGATTGTCTTGTTGAGCACGCAGGCGATCGAGCGGGCCAGCGCGATGCGGCGCGAGTCCCAGAGGGCCGCGCTCCACGCCACCCTCAATACGATGTCGTTGCTGTCGGCAGGCAGCGACAGCTGGCGGAAAAGCAGCCGCGGATTGGATGTGTTGTGATATCGGTCGCGGTCGCACTTCATGCCGAACTCCTCTGCCAGGGTACTGCGGAGGGCGTCGTAGAACGCCGTAAACCTCTCCTTGTCGTGGATCAGGTCGCCTATCGAGTCGGTAACCCCGTTGGCGTTGCCGGTGCCGACATGCACCTGCGTGGGATATTCAGGCTCCGCGGCTCCGCTGGCTATCAGGAAGGTCACCGACCATGCCCCCGGGCGGTTGAGCAGCCGCTCCACATCCTCAAGGAATTCCCTCTCCCCCTCCTCGCGCCCGCCTTCCTTCAGGATGAAATAGGAGCGGTAGGGAGCCTTCTTCCCGAACTCCCGGCTGATGAGGTTGAAGCCGCCGGTTTTGGCCAGATAATAAGCGAAAAAGCAGGTGCAGTCGTCGATGAAGCTCGACGGGGCGATGATCGTGACGGGCGACTGACGGTCGATCAGCAGCCCGTAAGGACGGTTGAAGCGGAAATGCTCCACGGCGAGCACATCGGCAGCATGGGCCTCCACCGGCTGGGTCGACGAGAGGTTCACGAGCCGGTAGCCCGGCGTCTCGTTCACGGCGTTGATGATCTCGTCGGCGGTCATCCCCTGACGCGACTGGATATGGGTGATGGTGCGGTAGGGTGGCACCACCTGGTATCTCGTGGGGCGGTCGAGCTTGCGCTCGAAGCTCAGGCGCAGCTTCTCCCTGTTCTCCTCGAGCTGCTCCTTATGGCTCTCCTTCTCGATGGCCTCGGTAAAGCCGGCGCCGAGGATACCGGCCGGCACGGCCACGATGGCGATGCCGAGGAGCCCGACCACACAGGCTATGATCTTGCCGGGAAGCGTGACAGGGGGCGTGTCGCCGAACCCGCCCGGGTCTCCGATATACTGTGCGAATGCCCACGCCACGGATGAGAACCCGTTGTCATAGACGTCGGGCTGCGCGTCGTGCTCGAAGAAGAAGAGCACGAGGGCGAGGATGAAGGTGACCACGAGCAGAAACTGCATGGAAATCAGCAGCTCGCGGCGCTTCTCGCGGATGGCGTCGGAGAGCAGGCGCCACGACTTCATGTAGCGCGACACGCGCATCAGCCTCATGACGCGGCTGATACGCAACACCCTGATCCATCCCACCGGAATCGGCAGCAGCCACTGAAACCAGTAGGGATAGGTGGCCACAGCGTCGATGAATCCGTGGAACGTGAAGCAGTATCTCAGCCGCCCTTTCAGTCCTTTGTAGCGGGCGTCGAGCTCCGGAGCCACCCAGATGCGGAGGCTCACCTCGATGGTGAAAAACACCAGCGTGACGATATCGACCCAGCGTAGCACCTTGCGCAGCCTCGGGTCGAGATCGAAAGTGGAGAGGAAAATCTCGACAGTGCTCACGATTATCATCGTGATGATGAGATAATCCATCACGTTGTGCCAGATGCGTGTCTCAAGCCGGTCGTCGAACAGTACGGCCAGCTTACGCTGCAGATCTTTTAAGCTCATCTTCTCTTTTTCTTGCCGAGGAGGGAGCCAAGTATCATAGCACCTATCTTCCGCTCCAGCCCGTGGCGGGTGGTCGGTATTCCCGTGGCGTGGGCTATCTTCTGCCTGGCGCCTGAGATGCCCACGGCCCTCTTCCATGAGAACGACAGTCCGGGTATCCTCATTTTCTTTTTCTGAATATCAGTCTGAGTAATTTGTAAATAAGCCAGAACGGAAAGAAGATAATGATGAATATCATCACCCATCCGCATCCTATGCCTCCCTTGCGGCCGTCGAGCAGGTCGCCGCCGGTCAGGATATTGAGCCCGAGCAGGGCGAGAAGGCCTTTCCAGATTCCCATTTAGGTGAGTCTATCCCTGCTTGCGCAGGTATGCGATCTGCGCGCGGTGGTCTTTGATTTTTTCCTGGGCGATTTTCTTCATCTTTTTAGCATAGTCGCCGGCCGACTTGCTGCCGGTCTTGGAGTTGTTGGCCTTGATTGTGCGGTTGTAGCGCTCGATATCCCCCTTCAGGGTCTCGATTACGGCTTTGATGTTCTCGATATTGGCCTTGCGTGCTGGTGATAGTGCCATGGATTTTGTCTTTTGGAGGGAGTGACAGTTTTAGAAGAGGCCGAATTTCCTGACCTTGCATTTCTGCAGACGCTGGTTGAGCGGGCTTTCCTTGGCTACGGCCCTTTCCGCGCGGGCATAGTATTCGGCATGGATTTTTTTGAGGTCGTCCCAGTCGTCTGATCCGCCCTGCTTCCTGGTATACAGCAGCTCCACGATGCCCACCAGATCTTCCGGATCCTGAGGCATCGGGCCGTGATAGTCTTCAAGCTCGTCAAGCTCCATAAGGCCGTTGCGGAGCTTGTTGAGGAGTGTGGGACGGTTTTTCCGCACGCTCTTCATGATAAGTTCGTTGTCAGGATATGCGGCGGTGGCTTTGTCGCATGCTTCCTCCAGCTTGTTTTCCCAGATAGGTATTATGTCAAGCTCCTCGCCCATGGCGAGAGAAGAGATCATGCTTTTGAGCGACGACCTGCCGTGCCGTTTCTTATGCTCCTCCGTAATCTGGGAGGAGGCGTATGATATGAACTGCTGTAGATGGTCGCATCTGTCGGGAATCGCAAATACCCTGATGATCTCGGCCTTCAGCTCGTTGCGGTTGGAGGGGGACTCGATGAATGAAGCCACGAGCCCCCCTACGGCGGCTACCTGTCCTACTCCGGGAATCAGGGCCAGGGCCGAGC
Source organism: uncultured Bacteroidales bacterium (assembly GCA_900554345.1). Taxonomy (GTDB): domain Bacteria; phylum Bacteroidota; class Bacteroidia; order Bacteroidales; family Muribaculaceae; genus Lepagella. The sequence goes on from USHH01000005.1 coordinate 9,257, forward strand.
TGAGGGCCCCTCCGTCTATGGCGTTGCGGCTTGGCGTGGCATTCCGCTCTATCGCCTTGAACGCGTTGGAAAGCGCCTCTACCGGATTGATGTCGCGCATCTTCTCCGCAGCCTTCCCGCGTGCCTTCATCCGCATACGTAGGTCGAACTCGAATTCATCCGGATCCACACCTTCTTTTTCGGCGCGTTTCACCAGCAGCGCGACTTCCTCATCTGTAAGGTTGCCGTCTTCCAAAGCCAGGGCGATCATGCGTTCGAGCCCCGGGCTATATGAAGAGGAATTGATGGCTGGAGTGTAGGAGGCTGCTTGAGAGGAGACTGCCGCCTTCTCCTGTTTCGGAGATTTCCGAAACATTCCTGTGAGCGACTTCGCTCCCTCGGCGATGGTGTCTTTGTTGTCGATTACGGTTTTCGCTATGTTTCCCAGAGATGATAGATCCATAATTTCGGGATTGGTTGAGTGCCGGATATGGCCGTAAGCGCTCACGGGAGACGCGGCAGCCCTATCCGGCATTCAATTCATGTTGGTGAGTGATTATTCTTCTTCGTCGTCAGACTCAAACGATACCTCGAGCTCCGGCTCCGTCTTCACCATGTCGCAGAGCATCAACACTGCGGAGTTGCGGTCGATGTCGAGAGCCTCGGCCATGGCGAGGAGGTTGTGGACTTCGCCAGCGGTGAGCACGCCGTCGCAGAGCATCATCTGCATGATGGCCTGATATACCTCTCCGGTGTCTTCCGGGTCGACCTTCTCTGCGTGTTTCACGGCATAGGTGGTGGCTGCCTCCGGCGAGAGGTTCTGCACCTCCACCATGGCGGCTGTCATATACTTGTGGAAGTCCTTGTCGTCGAGGCCGAACGCCTCGGCCACTTCCTCTGCGGTGGTGCGTTCCACCTCCTCATATTCGCCGTCGGCCCAGATGCAGGCTGCGAGCAGCGACGCGATAGTGTTGGGTGCTGTCTTCATCTGAAAAGTCGTTTGATGCGGTTAAGGAGTGAGTTCTTGCTCTTGCGGGCTTTGGCCATGCGGGCGCATATTGCCTTGCCCTCTTTGGTGCGTTTGTCGACCTTGCCGCTCTTTGTCTTCTTCAGAGTGGTCTGAGTCTTCTTCGCTCCCGATTTAGCTTTGGCGGCCCGGGCCTTGACCAGACGCGCCTTGAGCTCCTTATACTCCTTGGTGCGCTTGTCCATCTTGCCGGCCGCTGTTGTCTTTACTGCCATATTATGTGGAGGTTATATGGTGATTATATTGTGATGAAAGGTTACTTGCTGGCGTTGATGAAGTCTACGAGCTTAGATCCGTTCTGGCGTGTGTTTGACTTCTCGTTGATTTCGAAGCCTATCTGGGCGGCTATCTCGCGCAGCGCGCCGAGCGTGTTGGCGTAGGTGCGGTAGGTCTCGATCTTGCCCGAGTCGCGGCGCGTCACTACATATTCCCCGATCTCGGCCATCTTGCCGTCGCCGAATTCATTCACTATGCGGCGTCCGGTCTCCTGGGTGTTCCATTTGGGGTCGATGGCGAAGCCCTTCGACTCGGCGACCTCGCGCAGAGAGCCCATCACGTTGTCGTATATCTTGCAGACGCGCACTGTGCCGCTGTCTTCCACGGTGATGATGTATTCACCGCTTATCGCTGATTTTTTTGCCATTTTTATTGTTGTCTGGTTAATGATGCAAAGATAGCTGATTATTATGGATTGATTTCCATTATCGGATGTAGACTCGTTTCCCGACTGTGTGAAGTAATATTACTCACATTTTCGTCCGGTCATTCCTCGGTGGCTGACAATGACTCGCTTAGCAATAGTCGGGAATAACAGGCGAAGAAGTCCACGCCGAGCACCCGCGATATGCGCAGGAGGAGCCCGGTGTCGATGCTGTCTCGCTCGAAAATGAAATAGATGTTGCGGCGGTCGCAGTTGATCTTGCGGCTCAGCCAGCTCACTGTCCGCTCCTGGCGGCGCAGCTCCTGCTCTATAAGCCGTCCTATTCTCGGCACGGCAGCCGGTCGCTCTGTACACGAATAGCTGTCGCGGACTGCGGTATTGTCGGTGTCGACGTCGTGTGAGGGTGCGGACTGTCGGTCCGCTGGGATACAATAAACCTTCTTAACCATTGCTGGCACAATTGTTTTGCGTTAAACAAAAGCTTTGCAATCGGGATGCAAAAGGATTCAATGGTTTTGAAGGGACTAACAGCCGATCCATCTTTTTCAGCAGCCGCTGCCGCCGAATTGCCGAGAAGATGTACTAATCCCATGGGGGCGCCATAAGGGCGAGCCTCCCATTTGCATTGCAAAATTACCACATGCGCCGTTAATCGGCAAATATCCGGCGTGAAAGATTTCTTCACACATTGGCTGGCGTACATGCATCAGCAGCTTCCGGAGCCATTCCATAGAAATCCGGGGCTAAGGCTTTTAAGTCGGAAATAATTGCTATATTTGCAGCTGCAACGCGATAAGCTATGAAATTGATTGAAATGAACCTCCAACGCACCGCCATCGGTGTTGTGATTGTCTTATGCCTGTTACCGCTTCTGGCTTCCTGTCGTCAGGAGAAGGTTCTTGACGAGGAAACGGAGCTGTCGTTGCAAAGGCTCGATATGGCAATCGAACGGTTTGATGATGTGAAGGCGGAAACGGAACGTCAGACCGATTCCATAAAGCGTCAGCTGGCTACGGCTCTGCAGCAGGGAGATTCCGGCAGTAACCGTGTCTATGGTATATATGAGGAGCTGTTCAGGCGGTATCTCTATACCGATGCCGATTCTGCCATCAGATATGCCGGTTCTGTCATCGGCTGCTCCCGCGACACACTCCAGCGTGTAGCCGGCTGGTATGATCTGGCTAAGGCATATATCACCAAAGGACATGATGCGGATGCGTTCATGGCTCTTGAGGAGACATTCCCCGACACCGGCAACCTCCGTGTGAAGCCACTCTATTACGACTTGATGATCTTCAGGAAAAACATGATTGACGAAAATCCCGTGAGATGGTTTCGGCGTCTGCTGAGAATCTCTTCACCGGGAAGCGAGGCGCATGTGATATCGGAGGCTTTTCTGTGTGGAGAGGAGGGCAATCCTGCAAAGGGAGCCGATATAATAGAGCGCTTTCTGAATACAGGTAATGGCTCACCGCAGTTCCGAGCGGTGGCTTGTCTCACTAAGGGCCGTCTTCAGCTCCAGGCAAGCGACACCGTCAAGGCGATAAAAAGTCTTGCCGAAGCGGCCCGGCTTGACCTGACTCTGCCTACCTTCCGCTACCGTGCCCTTGGCGAGCTGTCGCTGATTCTGGCCAGGAGCCGTGACTACCGGCGCGCCTACAGATATATACATTTTGCCAACGACAACATCAATGACGCCCGCATTTTCGGCGACATCGCCGCGGTCAACGGCATCATGTCTGACGTGGTGAAGGCCTATGAGGCCAACCAGCAGAGGGAGCGCAAGACAAGGATAGTGCTGATCTGCATATTGTCGGCTGTGTCGTTGATGCTCGTGATTTCCATATTTCTCGTCAGGAAGAGCCATGCCCGGACGAAAGAGGCCAAAGAGAGGCTGAGTGAGGCCAACACACTGTTGAGCGAGAGCAATACACAGCTGAGCGAGGCCAATGCCAGGCTGACTGAGGCGCATGCCCGGATGAAGGAGATCGACAATGTCAAGAGCGCGTATCTCATCGAGTATATGCGGCAGTGTGCCGTGCATATCGACAGCCTCGACCGCTTCAGGGCTACCCTCCAGGCCATAGCGCGCTCAAAGGGCCTGAAAGGAGTGGAGGAGTTTCTCCGCAAAAACGATAGTTCATCAGAGTTGCGGGAGTTCTATGCCGGTTTCGACAGGACCTTCCTGCGTCTCTTCCCCGACTTCATAATGGAGTTCAACAAGCTCCTGAAGCCCGGCTGCCAGACGGCGCTTTCATCCGACGGCACTATGCCCAACGAGCTGCGAGCTTTCGCACTGATAAGGCTCGGCATCACCGACTCGTCGAGAATCGCGGAGTTCCTCCGGCGCTCGGTCACCACCGTCTACAACTACAGGGTGAAGATGCGCAACAACGCCCTCTGCCCGCGTGAGGAATTCGAGAAAATGGTGGCTGAAATCCACTCCGCACGCTGAAAACGGCCTCTGTAGACCACTACCGAAAACATAGCGTCCGTGAGACCCAAATCGTTGGCAATATGAGTATTAATAAGTATTGTCGGCTACTGTTTGCGTAGGGTCGTGTTTCACATTCATGGTGTTGTGCTATATTTGCAACCGGAAAGCCACCGGCTGCTCCCGGAGTCATGCCGGACATGTCAAACAATTTATCTAACAATGTCATGAACAAGACACTTCTCATTCTCTATTCCTGCATCCTCACGGCCTCCACAGCGGGCGCAGTGACGCATGCCGGGAATGAAAAGCGCCATGAAGGTATTCCCGATGCACCGAGAATCATGCGTCCCGCCGACGGAGGCATTACCGCGAAGCGGAGCGGAATACCCCCGCTGCTCAAAATCCCTGTGAGGACTGATGCCGCCCCGTCGGTAAAGCTCATAGGCAACGTGATCTATTCGACATATACCGACGAGGGATATGTGCATCCTCCGGGAATCTACAGTTTCGATGCTGCCGGTGATTTCGAGCTCATCGGCGGCGAGGGGATAGTCTCCAACGCCCATGCAGCCATTGTCGACGACAGGTTCTACTCCCTTAATCAGGAGTATCTCAACGGAACGTATGCCTATACCCTCAATGTATACTCCACCAAGGACTGGTCGCTTCAGGAGAGCACCCAGGTGTCGCACATGCTGAGTCCGCAGGCCAATCCTTCCTATGACCCGGCCACAGGACTGTCTTACGGCTCGTATCTTGACGAATATGGAGTCTCGTATGAATTCTGTTCAGTCGACTACAAGACCCTCACGCGCACCAGGATATCATCCATAACCGAACACTGGATATCCTCGTTTATCGATGAGAACGGCATCCTATACATGATAGGACAGAACGGAAAACTGAACAAGGTCGACAAGCAGACAGGTGAGCTGACTTATATCGGCGACACAGGCTATCCCACTTACTATGCGTGTTCCGCGACCTACGACCCTGCCTCTGGAAAGGCATACTGGGCCGCGTTTTTCGGCTATGCATCATATCTGATGGAAATCGATCCCGCTACCGCCGAGACTACCGTTATAGGGGAATTTGACTCCTGCGACGAGATAATGGGGCTAATGCTCGCCGACAGTGGCAATCCGGGTGCTCCGGCCTCACCCGACGGCCTCGTGACAGACTTCGCAAACGGGGCTCTTGACGGCGAGATCCGTTTTGTCATGCCTGTCACCACCTCTGCAGGCGACACTCTGGAAGGGAATCTTGGATGGACAGCGGAACTTAACGGCTCTCCCATCGGAGATGGAGTAGCTGCCCCGGGCTCTGAGGTTTCCGTTAATGTATCGGCAGAGCAGTCGGGAATGGCCCGGTTCACTGTCAGATGCAGTAATGAATCAGGCGACGGTCCCGAGGCATCGCTCAGAATATATCTGGGTACAGACACACCCCTGGCTCCAGGCAATGTGTCGGCTTCATGGGACACGAGCGCGTTTACCGTGACATGGAATCCGGTCACAGGCTCCGTCAACGACGGCTATGTGGATTACGAGGCATTGAGATATGACGTCTACAGATGTCCCGGCCGAATAAAGGTCGGCGAGTCTCTCGACGCCTTGGAATTCGTCGATTCAGGAGTGGATCCGATGGTCCTCAATCTCTATTATTATGAGGTGGTGGCCGTATCCGGAGGGATGACGTCGAAGCCCGGCGTATCCAACAAGACCATTCTCGGAGAGAAGGTATACCCTCCTTTCGAGAACGATTTCTCGTCTCAGGAAGCTTTCGACCTTATGACCACCGACGACTGCAACGGCGACGGCAATACCTGGATATGGGATGAGAACACTTGCGCAGCCCGCATAAAATATAGCACGGAGCTTAAGATGGACGACTGGCTCATGACTCCTCCGGTGCATCTGGAAGCAGGTAACACTTATGCCTACCGGGTCGGGCTGCATAGCGTGCGCGACGAATACCCTGAGGATTTCGAGATCAGGATGGGCACGGAGCCCAAGGGAGACGCGATGACGATGGAGATAGTGGAGCCGACCGTTCTTGCAAGTCAGGCTGTCGCTTTCTACGACAGATTCATAGAGGTAGAGGAAACGGGAGACTACTATATAGGCATACACGGTATATCGGATCCTGACCATATGTATCTCTATGTCGATGAGTTCTCGATTTCTGCCCCATCTTCCAAATCAGCTCCTGAAGGTGTGACCGATGTCAGGGTCAAGACCTACGGTGACGACAGAAAAGATGTGGACATCAGTTTCCTCGCTCCCTCGAGCGCCATAGACGGGACGCCTCTTCAGCAGCTTGACCGGGTGGAGGTGAAGCGCGACGGTGAGGTGGTGAGAGTCTTTGACAACGCGCCGGTGGGCGAGGCGCTTTCATTCACCGACAATGTGCCCGAGGCATCGAAGGCATATACCTGGACATTCACGGCCTATAACGCTCATGGAGCCGGAAAAGACGTTGACGTGCAGGCATACGTCGGCATCAACATTCCCGGCAAATGCGGCAACGTGCGCATTGAGGAGAGTGGGGAGCCGGGAATGGTGACTGTCGTCTGGGACGCTCCGCTCACTGATGTGGAAGGATATCCTTTTGACCCGGAAAAGTGTACGTATACCCTGATGGATTATGACGGAGGTCTGATGACGCCGATAGCGGATGGCCTGACCGAGACAAGCCACACATACCGCGCTATCCCGGCTGGAGGCCCGCAGGCTTTCAAGATGTATGCGGTGAAAGCTGTTTCTTCGAAAGGGGAGGGCCAGGCAAGCTATTCCGACGAGACTCCTGTCGGACCCGCTTACGGTATGCCCTGGTCTGAATCATTCGCCAATCAGACCCTTTCGTCGATATTCGGCGTGAACTATCTGCAGGGGAGACCCAGCATAATGCTGACCTCGGCAGAGCCCGGAGGTGTCATTCCGCAGGACAATGACGGGGGATTCCTTGTGATTGAATCCGAGAAGACCTCTGACTGTGTCCGTATGTACACCGGAAAGATCGATCTCGGCCAGGCAGCGTTGCCGGAATTCGCCTGCTATGTCTACAACGACAACTCCAACGGAGTCCACAACCAGAACGAGATATCTTTCCAGATCAGCACAGACCTCGGCCGGTCTTTCCGGGAATTGCGTCATATCGTCATTGGCGATGACTGCGCTGCCGAAGGCTCATGGAACCGTGTCGGCATTGACCTTTCCGAATATATAGGGCAGCAGGTGATTATCGGTTGGCAGTGTACGGTCATTACCCACACCACGATATTCATGGACGCGTTCTCGGTAGCCGAAAGGCCTGACTACGACCTGGAGGCCTCCCGGATAAGCGCTCCGTCGTATGCGATGCCGGGCAAGGAGTTCGAGATCAGCGTAAAAGTATCGAATATAGGCGCCAAGCCTGCAAATGGATATACTGTCGGCATTTTCAACCGGAACGGTAAGGTGGCATCAGCGGACGGCAAACCTCTCGATGCAATGCAGACAGAGACCTATTCCTTCCGTCAGACGCTTGACGTACTCTCCGACGAGACCGTTTCATGGTATGCTGTTGTGGAATGGGCCGAGGATATGAATCCCGACAACAACATGTCGGCGGAGGCCACCACAGTGCTGACATATCCCTCATGGCCCACAGTAGATGGACTGGCTTGTGAGACGCACGATGGCCGCAACGTCCTGACATGGGGTGAGCCGGTGATTTCCCGCGAGGATCCGAAGCCGTTCATGGAAACATTCGAGGAGGGCGAGCCGTTCTCCACAACGTTCGGAGCATGGACGTTCCATGACGGCGATGGGGCTCCCATAGGCGGTATCGAGGGCATTGAGTTCCCGATTCCCTATCTGTCGAGTCAGTCGTTCTGGATCCACGACACATCATATCTCGACGGTTCGGTATTCGGAAGCGACCGTTTCAAGGCCCACTCAGGCACGAAATATCTTGCCTCCATGTTCCGTCAGGATGACAAGACAGTCGATGACTGGGCTATATCTCCCGTCCTTTCCGGCGAGAGCCAGACTGTAAGCGTGTGGGCCAAAAGCTATGACCCCCAGTATAAGGAATCGTTTGAGATTCTTTATTCCGATGGCTCGCTTGATATAGCTTCTTTCGTGGCCGCGGCAAGATTTGACCAGATTTCTGAGGAATGGACGGAATACAAGGCAGAACTTCCCGCCGGCGCGTTACGCTTTGCCATACGTTCCGTAGGCACCGGCGCGTTCATGTTCATGGCTGATGATGTGACCTACATTCCCGAGAGCCACAAGGACCTTGTGCTTTTAGGCTATAATGTATATAAAGACAAGGTGCGTCTCAACGAGACTCCCATTGAGACCACGACATATACCGACGAGGCAGGCACTGCCACATATCATGTCAGCGTCGTATATGCACAGGGAGAATCGAGAGCATTGAGCGCCACTACATCCGGAGTAGGGATGACTGAGGCTGACGGTGGACCGCGGGTATATTTCCGTGACGCCATTGTTGTGGAAGGAGCCTCCGGAAGGCGGGTAGCTGTCTGCACCCTTGACGGACAGATGGTCTACAATGGTGTTGGCCATGACCTTATGAGTATACCGGTAGCCCCCGGCGTCTACATCGTCAGGGCCGGAAACACATGCGTGAAAATCATGGCGAAGTGATTTTGCAAATCTGATTATAGGTGGCGGCCCGCGCTCTCGAGTGCGGGCCGCTTCATTCATGTCGTCTCGCATTCGCCCTGTAGCGGTCTGTCGCCTGCCATATCGGATTCCAATAAATCGGGGCGTGGCGCGTTATCTGATAAGACAGCGACTGAAGCGACAAGATATAATCCAACCAGATGCGAAATAAACACATCATCCCCGCCATAGCGTCTGCATTCCTTCTAATCTCTTCATTCATAATCACCTCATGCGGCAGCGACGACCCCGCCGAGCCCCCTGTGCCCGAAGACCCTATTCCCGACACGCCAGCATCATCTCCACAAAAGATATAGTGCCACTTTGACAATCGACGATTATCCGGTTGACCTCTATGATACGAGGTACTATATCTGTTGGCATTTTCATTGAAATATACATGAGGCATACATGAACCTCTTGTTTGGAACTGCCTTATATTCTAATATATATGATTGACAGTCTAATCCTGTCTCAATGAAATCCAGGTAATCCATTACATGAAATTACATGAACTATCCCCAATGAGGAATATAAGCAATGTCCCTGCGATTAGTCCCTTGCGGTGTACCGACTTTTATCAGTCCCTGAGCCATCGCCTCCTTTATCACAATTGAAATAAGGGGATAATTTTTCTCCTCAACACCTAGTCTTTCACGAAGAGATTTGTTGGTAAGCATTTCATTGGCGAGATACTTGAGGCAGGCGTGTTGGTAGCACGCCATGACGCGTTCCTCTTTGGAGGTATCACTCCATTTCTTGAACGCCGAGAGTATTATGGTAGTACGAATATCGGATACTCGATATTTTATAGGAGGCAGTTGATATTTCTCGATTGCTGTGAGCGCTTTATCCATACCGCTGCCTTTTTCTTCACAGAAACCCATTCGCCGCATGATGTCCGCAAGTTCTTCATTGCGGGATTGATATTCGTCAATGAATCTGTCAGTGCTGATTAGGGGTTGGCCTGGTGAAGAAATCTCGACACGGTCAGAGTAAATCTCAATCATGGGAAATCCAAGCACGTTAACGTCCTGATGGATAATCATGTTGGCGCAGATCTCCCTTATTGCTATCTCGGGATACATCCTCACATTCTCACGCAAGGCTTTGCCTATCTCTTCATTTGCAGGAAGCTGACCGTTTACCCAATCAATCATCATGGGGAAGCATACGGCATACCCTTGTTCAAAGCATTGTTCCCTTACAGTATCAACCTTACTTTTGCCGTTATAGACGATTACCCGTACGGCTTTTCTGTAGAGGTTGTCAAAATCACGGAGGTCTTTCGCGAGAAGTATGGCGCCCAATTCAGTGATGCCATAACCTGTGAGAGATGGAATTACAAATCGCTCCGACATGAATCGTTCCATAATACCGTCAGCTGTTTGCGGCATAGGAATTTTGAGCCGGTCAAAATAGGTTTCTACACTCAGCAGCTTAATTATATCGGTGGAATTTCCGCACTCCTTTACCACAGTTCTGTCCAAAGATTTGTTTCGGTTTATTCGCCAGAGTTTGGCTTCTTTGTCAGGATAGCCCATCAACGGCTTAGTCAGAGACCCGACACGGACGTATGCAGTATTAAGAAAAGTCACAGGACGGTCAGTGGCTGCCGGGATACGATACAAGGAAATATGCTTGCTGTCTGCATCAAATTCGAAACATTCGATGTCGATTCTCGGATTGAGACGGTTAAGCAACCACATTTCAAGCTCTTCATTACCCTTCTTGTGTTGTTTTGCTTTGAAAGTTGTCCCGATTACAGCATGTGAACCATCCTCGACACCGAATACAAGATAACCAAACGCTTTGTTCAGCAGAGCCGAGCTATTTGACAGAGCTGACAATCGTTGCCCTATTTCTTCCTCTGAATGAAAATTATGCTTGAACTCCAGCCATTCCGTTTCCTTTGGAAGTGAAACAAGCTTGCTGAGCAATAGTGTTAATTCCCGTGATTCCATTTGGCAAAGTTACAAAAAATTCGGTAATAATCCTTTGATTCATTTCACACAACGTGCCTCAAGCGCCTGTCTGATTCCCAATAAATCGGCGTGTGGCTCGTTATCTGATAAGACAGCGACTGAAGCAACAAGATATAATCCAACCAGATGCGAACGAAACCCATCATTCCGGCCCTGGCGTCGGCCTTACTCATCATCTCTTCATTACTTATCTCTTCATGTGGCGGCGACGACCCCGTAGAGCCCACTGTGCCCGATACTCCCACTCCTGAGACACCGGCACCCCCTGCAAAAGAGACAGGATTTGCACGCGGCGCCGACGTGAGCTGGCTCACGAAGATGGAGTCGGAGGGCCTGCGCTTCTACACTCCAGCCCCCGAATCGCGCCAGACGGAGTGCATGCAGCTGCTGCGCGACCATTGCGGCGTCAACTCCATACGTCTGCGCGTATGGGTGAATCCGGCCGACGGCTGGAACGGCGTTGCAGATGTGGTGGCGAAAGCTCGGAGGGCCGAACAGCTCGGACTGCGCACGATGATCGACTTCCATCTCTCCGACACATGGGCCGACCCCGGTCATCAGGAGAAGCCGGCGGCATGGGCCCGACTCACCGGCGAGGCGCTGGAGAAGGCTGTGGCAACCCACATCTCGGAGACCCTCAACGCCCTGAAGAGCATGGGCGTGACGCCGGAGTGGGTGCAGGTGGGCAACGAGATCACGCCGGGAATGCTTCTGCCCGACGGCTCCGTCGACAATCCCGCGCAGCTCACGCGCCTCGTCAACGCCGGCTACGATGCCGTGAAGCGCGTCTTCCCGGATGCGAAGGTGATAGTGCATCTCGACAAGGGTGAGGACCAGTGGAGATACGACCGACTGCTTGAGCTGCTCGAGGCCAACGGCGGCAGATACGACATGATCGGCATGTCGCTCTATCCCTATGACTGGGAGAAACAGGACTGGCGCCAGGCGGCCGACGCTTGTGCCGCCAACGTCAGCTATCTCAAGCGCAGATACGGCAAGCCGGTGATGATATGCGAGACCGGTATCCCCAACGACCGTCCGGAGGCCTGCCGCGATATGCTGACAAGGATGATGACTGCCGATGTCGAGGGAATCTTCTACTGGGAGCCGCAGGCTCCCGCCGGCTACAACGGCGGCTACACCCTCGGCTGCTTCGACCGTGGTGCCCCGACCGCCGCCCTCGACCCCTTCAAGGTCAGAGCGTGGCCCAGCTGACGATGTTGCGGGTCTTGCGGGAAAATTCGATGCCTAATCGGATTATGCTTCTGCCGTCGCTCTCAAACTGACATCCATAGTCCTTTCTCTCGATCTGTGTCAACGCTTCCGTCACGGGTCGGTCAAGCTTCAGCTCAAGAAGATAGATGTACTTAGGCACGCGCACCACCACGTCTATGCGCCCGTCGGAAGTGTACCATTCGGTGTTGGTGTCGACACCTATAAGCGAGAAGATTATGTAGAGGTTGTTCTCGAAATATATCTCCGGCTTTTTGCCAGATAGGTTGTAGTGAATGCTTGCGAGAAACGATTTCAGCAGTCGCATCGCCCCTTCCACGTCGCCACTGCAGAAGCGGTCTCTGAGCCGGCGGATGTTGCTGTCCTTGGCGGCTTCGCTGTCGCCGAAATAGATGTCGGCCATGTCGTGGAAGAGGCTGCGGCGCACCTCCCGGTTGGGCACTCCGAGCTCATAGACTTCCGGTTCTATCTCGCGCTTGATCGTGAGGTATCCCGTCTGAAACAGCAGGGCGGTGGGCGACATACGGTAGGTGTCGCTCTCCTCAAGCTGCCGGTCGTCGACCGACTCGTTGAAGAATTCAGGCAGGAAGAGGTCTCTGCGCCTGATGAGCTCTATCAGGAATGTAGGCGCGCCGGTTGCCGACCAGTAGTTTTTTATTTTTCCCTCGAAAAGGGCGTTTAGGAGGCTGAATGGATTGTAGATGTCCGGACATTGAGCCGTGAAATGGTAGCCGTCGTAGCTGGCTTTCAGCTCGGCGAGGGCACCCTCGGAATCAGTGCCGAGTCTCCGCGCCAGCCGTTTGATGCCGGGTTTGAGGGCTGCTCTCAGTTCCTCTTCCGTGATGCCGCATATCTCGGTGTATTCATCCATCAGTGAGATGTCGGTGAGATTATTAAGCCCGCTGAACACCGACATCTTGCTGAACCGTGACACCCCGGTGAGCATGGAGAATCCTATATACTCATCGCAGTCCTTGAGATTGCTGTATATCGACTTCAGGACATTCCGGAGCTCATCCTGCCTCTTCTCATCGTGCAGGTTGCCGACGATGGGGGCGTCATATTCATCGATGAGGACCACTACCGGCATTCCTGTGGAATCGTGTGCGCCCCTGATGATGTTCCGAAAACGCACAGACAGATCGGTGGTTTCCACATTGACGCCGTACTGCCTTTCCCATTCGCGGAACTCGTTGTCGAGAATCACCTCGAGATTGTCGTCGTTGACCGCATTGTAGGTGGCGAGGCTGAGCATGAGCACCGGATGGCAGCGCCATTCCTTTTCCAGCTTCTCTATGGCGAGGCCTTTGAAAAGCTCTTTCCGACCCTCGAGATAGGCTTTGATGGTGGAAAGCAGCAGGCTTTTGCCGAACCTCCGTGGACGCGACAGGAATGCATACGATACGGAATGGGTCAGGCGGTAGATAAGATGTGTCTTATCCACATATATCATATCCTCACGCCTCAGCTTGTTGAAATTCTGTACGCCGATGGGATATCTCCTTTCGGGTTGCTGCAGTTCCGGTGTGTAGTCCATATCCATGAAAACTGATGGTTTATAATCTGAGGCCAAACGGCCTATCCCTCTGCAAAAATAGCAATTAAAAGCATAATCCGCAAATTATTCCTTCAGAAGCGGAGCTGCGCGGAGAGGAGCAGGGCGCGGGGCCGGATGCGGAACGTGTGGCGCGAGGTAGATAGGGTGCCGTAGGTCACGTATTCGTAGCTGCGGCGGTTGAGGAGGTTATCGGCGGTGAGCGACAGCCGCACTCTGGAGCTGACCCTCCACACTGCCGAGGCGTCGAGCAGGATCAGCGACGCCCTCCCTCCACCGGAGAACGCTGTGAGGAAATGCTCGGCTCCTGCCGTCAGCTGCACTATGTCGTTGGGTATCACCGTGACGAAGAGCTTCTGGTGGAACGAATGGTGATTGTCGACGTCTCCATCGACATTTAGCCTTGAGAAACCGTATTCCGCCTCATAGTTCATCGAGAGCCACCTCAACAGGCTGCCTCTGAAATAGGGCCTCGCGCCAACCGACACCTGTTTGTAAGGGACGACTGCGTTGTCGCGCATCGAGGAGGCGGAGGCCACCGACGCGTCGGCATCCATACCCACCACCATGCGGCTATGGCCCAATCCCTTGCTAAGGCCTCCTTTCAGGCTCCAGACATCATTATGCGACAGCCTGTCGGCGTAGGTCGAGATGATGAAATCGTCGATGAATAGCTGGCTCGACATGATGGCGCTGCGACGGTAGCTGTAGGCCGTCGATAGATTGACAAACAGCGCCTTCATCGGATTGCGGTAGCGCCATGAGAGCGCTGCCGACACGTCATGGGAGTATCTGTCCGGATTCTTGGCTATGAAGAGGTTGCGGTAGTCAGCAAGCACCGGCACGTCGATGTTCAGATAGGGTTGCGGCGAGCCGAGACGGTAAGGCAGGGACCCCGATAGCTCCGACTTCGCCGTGAGCTGGCGCCGGGCGCTGAAGGCAGGGGAGATATTGATGTAGTCGTGGCTTCCCCCCATCGCATAGTGGTGCCATTTCATGGGCACGCCGAGCGAGAGCCACCAGCCGTCGCGCTCGAAATCGACTTTCGGCGAGGCGTAGACACACGACAGGAAGGCATTGTGAATGCCGCTGTTGTCCCATTCCCCCATTCCGGAGAGTGTGCTGTTCATGCGGTGCCAGTCGATGTCGGCGCCTGCCGTGAGATAGTATTTCCAGAAGCGGGTCAGCTTGCCGAAATCTGTCTCTGTCGTGCTCCTGATGTCGGTGGCCGATACCCACTGCGCCGCATCCCCTTCACCTGCCACGAGCAGGCGGTCGGGCCGGTGGCCGAATGTGTTGCGCGAGGTGAGGGTGAAGAGCCTCTTCTCGTTGCGCCTCACGAGCTTCAGGTCGTTGCCTGCCGAAAAGCCCTTCCTGTAGACGCGCTGCGAGAGGTCGTATGTCCCGGTGATGTCGGAGTTCGACTTTTCCCATTGCCCCGAAAGGGTCAGCTTGTCCTTCAGGTAATAGCCCCGCTTGTTGGTCTCGCTGTAGAACTGCGCCGACACGTCATGGCATCGCGTGCGTTGGCTGTCGTGCTGCACGAAGGTCGGAATCTGCGGTGTGAGATAGTCTGTGACGATGCCGGAATCGTAATCGAGGCGGTCGCCCATATAGTCGAGCTTGAGCCTCATCGACGTGTCGCCCGTCTTCCAGGAGGTGATGGCGTCGGCGAGCCACGACAGGTTGTCGCGTGTCCTGCGCTCCGACAGCGGCGCGTCTGTCATGTCGGCCGAGATATATTCCGGCCAGAGAGAGGGCGCGTAGTCGGAGGAGAACATGAGGTCGAGGTCATGGTCCTGAATCTCGTCGGCCGGATTCCATCCCGTGTTGTCGGCCTTCACGGTAAACATGTTCTGCACCTTCGGAGCCATGCGCATGGTGAAGAGCGAGCCGTCGTAGAGCAGCGGCTGCACGCCGGCCGCCGCCTTGGCCACTCCCACCCAGCGGCTCCGGGCGTCATCCTTCAGCATCAGGTTGATGCCCGCCTCCTCCGGAAACTCTATCCCCTCGAGCGCCTTCACCGGCTGGTGATGCTCCATCACCTCCACCGACTTCACGTCTTCGTGCGATATGTTGTTGGTGGCCAGGGAATACTGGCCGCCGATGAAGTCGTTGCCGTCGAGATAGAACTTGTTGATGGGCTTCCCCTGATACTTTATGGTGCCGTCTTCCTCCACCTTTATGCCCGGAAGACGCTTGATGACGTCGATGATGGCGTTGTCTTTCGCATTGGCATACCTTGCCACATTGAAGACAAGTGTGTCGCCCTTGGCGTAGATGTCGGGCGCCTCCACGATCACGTCGTTGAGCTGCGTGGCCTTCCGGATGAGGCGCACGTCGGAGAAGTCGGCCGACACCGGAAGCGTTAGCGGTTCGTAGCCCATACATCTGAAAGCGACAGAGTCTGCGTCTCCCTTCGGAGTGAGCGAGAAGCGTCCGTCGCTGTCTGTGGTGGTGAACGCCCCTTTCGCCTTCACTATCGCGCCGGCGAGAGGCTCCCCGTTGTCGGCATCGCTTACGAGGCCACGGAGGGTGCCCGTGGCGGCCGCCCCCCGCCGGCCGACTACTAC